>NZ_JADZGH010000262.1:34884-39828 GCF_015865005.1 Rhodococcus sp. CX | reverse complement strand
GTCGGTGCGGTCGTGGCCGGCGGTGTCGTGTTCTTCCGGGCGCGGCGTTACGAGCATCCGCCGGTGGCGCCGGAGCCGCCGCGCGTCGATCAGGCTCGGCCGGTGTCCGAGGGCACGGTGTCGGAGGGCACCGACTGATTTCGAGTTCGGAACGACGGCCCGGTCACCCGGTGGTACAGGTGGCCGGGTCGTCGTTTGCTGCCTGCCGGTCGATCTCGCGGGCGGCGACGCGGATCTGACGGTCGACGATGTAGCAGGACAGGGCGTAGACCACTGCGAGGAGCACGAACAGGATCGGTACTGCGGCAAGGATTTCCATGTGACGACTCCGTCGGCGACCCGGGATCACCGGGGGAAGGGGGACGGTCGGGGGTGTCAACGTCGACATGATCAAGAGTACGGACCCACCGGCCGCCCGGCAGGCTCACATCCACTCAGCGGACGTGATTCCGTTCACATGCCACAACGACCTCAGGTTACCGGTCGGTACCGATATTCCGGATCGTGTGTTTTACCTCACATCGGCGTGGATACTGGCCAGTAGCAACCCGATCGTGGAGGCCCGCGATGTCAGAACCCATTCAGATCAGTGAAGAACAAGCCCGGGCGGTGGCCGAGGAGGCCCGCGAATCCGGGTGGGAGAAACCCTCGTTCGCCAAGGAACTGTTCCTCGGCCGACTCACCCTCGACCTCGTCCACCCGTTTCCCCGTCCCACACCCGACGAGGACGCCCGCACCGAGGAATTCCTGGCGAAACTGCGCCGGTTCTGCCTCGAGATGGACGGTGCCCGCATCGAACGCGATGCGCGAATCCCCGACGAGTACGTCGCCGGGCTGACCGAACTGGGCTGCTTCGGCATGAAGATCTCGCCGGAGTACGGCGGGCTCGGACTGTCGCAGGTGGCCTACAACCGTGCCCTGATGCTGATCGCGTCCGTGCACCCCAGCCTCGGGGCGCTGCTGTCGGCGCACCAGTCGATCGGCGTTCCGGAACCGCTGAAACTGGCCGGTACCCCCGAACAGAAGCAGGCGTTCCTGCCGCGCTGCGCGCGCGGCGCGATCTCGGCGTTCCTGCTCACCGAACCGGACGTGGGCTCGGACCCCGCCCGGCTCGCGTCGACCGCGACCCCGGTCGAGGACGGCTCTGCGTACGAACTCGACGGCGTGAAACTGTGGACCACCAACGGCGTCGTCGCCGAACTGCTCGTCGTGATGGCCCGGGTGCCGCGCAGCGAGGGTCACCGCGGCGGCATCTCCGCGTTCGTCGTCGAAGCGGACTCGCCGGGCATCACCGTCGAACGCCGTAACTCGTTCATGGGTCTGCGGGGTATCGAGAACGGGGTGACCCGCATGCACCGGGTGCGGGTTCCGAAGGAGAACCTGATCGGCCGCGAAGGCGACGGGCTGAAGATCGCCCTGACCACGCTGAACGCGGGACGCCTCGCGATCCCCGCGATGTGCGCGGGGGCCGGCAAGTGGTCGCTGAAGATCGCCCGCGAATGGTCCGCGACCCGGGTGCAGTGGGGCCGGCCGGTCGGCGATCACGCCGCGGTCGCCGCGAAGATCTCCTACATCGCCGCCTCCACCTACGCGCTCGAGTCCATGGTCGAGCTGTCCGGGCAGATGTGCGACGAGAACCGCAACGACATCCGGATCGAGGCGGCTCTGGCGAAGCTGTGGTCCAGCGAGATCGCCTGCCGGATCGCCGACGAACTCGTCCAGATCCGCGGTGGTCGCGGCTACGAGACGGCCGCGTCGCTGGCAGCACGGGGTGAACGGGCGGTCCCGGCGGAGCAGCTGATTCGGGACCTGCGCATCAACCGGATCTTCGAAGGCTCCAGCGAGATCATGCGGCTGCTCATCGCCCGCGAGGCCGTGGACGCGCACCTGAAGGCGGCGGGCGAGCTCGCCGACCCGAAGGCGAATCTCGAGGAGAAGGCCAAGGCCGCGGCGAAGGCCAGCGGCTTCTACGCGAAGTGGCTGCCCAAGCTCGTCACGGGCAAGGGCCAGTTGCCCACCTCGTTCTCCGAGTTCGGGCAGCTCGCGCCCCATCTGCGGTACATCGAGCGCAACTCCCGCAAGCTCGCCCGCTCCACGTTCTACGGAATGGCCCGGTGGCAGGCCGGTCTCGAGAAGCGGCAGAACTTCCTCGGCCGGATCGTCGACATCGGCGCCGAACTGTTCGCGATGGCGGCGTCCTGTGTGAGGGCCGAACGGCAGCGGGCCGACGGCCACCCGGATTCGGCGGGTGCCTTCGAGCTGGCGGACGTGTTCTGCCGTCAGGCCCGGCTGCGCGTCGACAAACTCTTCGACGAGTTGTGGACGAACACCGACGACGCCGACCTGCGCCTGACCAGCAGCATTCTCGAGGGCCGCTACGCGTGGCTCGAGCACGGCGTGCTCGATCCGAGCGAGGGCACCGGGCCGTGGATCGCGGCATGGGCCGCGGGACCGTCGACCGAGGAGAACCTGGCACGCCACTTCACCGAGACGCGGCATCGAACCCAGTAGATCCCCCGCAACGGCGAACGGCCCGCACTCGAAGAGAGTGCGGGCCGTTCGTCAGCAGGTCAGAACCCGCCGCAGTTCGACGGTGCCGGCACGCCGTTGAACCGGTCGAGCAGGTACGAGACCGACTCGGGCATGCCGACGAGCATCGGCGACAGGTGGTTGACGACGAAGCCCGGCAGGATCGGCGGGGTCAGGTTCTGCGAGAACTGGACGGTCGCGCCCTGGGCACACCAGTCCAGTGCGAGCTGACGGCCCTGACCGAAGGGCACGGCGTCGTCCTGGGTGCCGTGCTGCAGCAGCACCGGGACCTGCGGCTTCAGGCGGCCGATGCGCTGCTCGTCGACGATGGCCCGCGCCTTGGGCAGGCGCTCGAGGACGACGGAGAGCGGTTCACCGGTCCGGGTGTAGTCGCTCGTGCGCTGGAAACCGTGGCGGAAGATCGTTTCGGGGACGCACTCGTTCGCGACCTGGGCCAGCATCTCGCGGCCGTAGTCGTTGATCTCGGCGTCGATCTCGTCGGAGATCTCCGGGTACGCGTCCTGCAGGCCGTTGATCGTGTAGCCGATCACGCCGGTCAGCGCGGTGCCGTCGATCTGGGCCAGGGTTGCGGCGAGATCGGCCGGCGGAGCACCCGCGTAGACGCCCTGCAGGTCGAGTTCGGGGGCGTAGCTCGGAGCGAGTTCGGCGGCCGCCGCGGCGGCACCGCCACCCTGCGAGTAACCGAAGATGCCGACCGGGCCGTCGTCGGGGATGGACGTGCCCGGCAGTTGCTGGGCGGCGCGCGCCGCGTCGAGTACCGCGTGGCCTTCGGCGAGGCGGTTGACGTAGGTGTGGTGTCCCGGGGTACCCAGACCGTCGTAGTCGGTGACGACCACGGCGATGCCCTGCAGCAGCATCGCGTTGATGGAAATCAGTTCGTACTCTGTGAACAGATCCAGCGGCGGGTTGTAGTCCACCAGGTAGTTCAGGGCCTTCGACGGCGCGCAGCGATCGCCCTGGCCCTGGGTGCCGGGGGCGAGCACGACCAGCGGTCGCTCACCCGGACCGGACCAGGGGGTGGACGGCTCGAGGTAGGTGCCGCCGACCGCGTTGGGAACCCCGTTGGCGTCGTGGCTGCGGTACAGCAGGCGGGTGCCCTGGGCGGGGAACACGCCGTTCGTAGTGGGCACGCGGATCGCGAGATCCGAAGGCTCGCTGCGCAATACGTCGCCCGGGTTGCCGGCGGACAGCGGGCTCGGCGGTAGGTAGAAATCGCCCTCGGCATTGGCGATTGCGGGAGCCGCGAGCACGCTCCCAGCCACCGCGGCGGAGGTCACCGCCGCGGAGAACCAGCGTCCGACCCTGCCGATCGCCATACTTCCCCCAGATGTTCTGTGTCCTGCATTCGAAAGCGGGATGCGTGTGCCCCATCGCACAAGCGGTACGGACTGTAACACGTAACTTACCCATGCGTAAGGTCCAACCTCTGCGGCGCACCGCTCGACGAATCCGCAGGTCAGCCCTTCAGCGCGGCGCGCACCGCCTCGATGTCGGCCTCCGTCCACCCGTCGGGGTCGAGGATGTCCGACCACAGATCCGCGGCCTCCGGGCCGTAGGAATGCCCGTAACCGTCGGGCACCTCGGCCGAGAACACCATGTCCAGGGTCACCTGCCAGAACGTCACGAACGGCATCCAGCGCATCCCCGGATCCACATCGGGCCCGAGGGGTTCGCGCAGCCAGTCGGGCTTGTGCAGCAGCAGATCGAACGACCACCAGGTGATCGGATCACTGCCGTGCTGCCAGAACACGATCCGCGGAAGTTCCCACGGCTCAGGCAGATTCACGTCGTCCGGGCTCGACGCGAAGCGAATGTTCCGACCCTCGTCGACGATCGGCAGACGTTCGGGCGAACCCGGATCCCGCTGCTCGGTGATCCGCCCCCACGGTTGCGAGAAGTTGGGGGTGCCGACGAACAACGCGCCGTCGGTCCGCGCGACCAGGTCGGAACCGGACGCGAACGCGGACTGCCCGCCGTACGACCCGAGACTCTCGCCGAAGACCACGAGCTTCGGCCGGGCATCCTCCGGAAGACTCAGCCACACCTCGTAGACGGCCTCGAACAGTGCCCGCCCGGCCTCCATCGGCGACTCGCGGTCGGCGATGAACGCGAGCGGGCTCGGCAGGTACGAGTACTGCATCGCCGCGATCGCCGAATCCCCGACGTTGAGGTACTCGAAGGAGTCGGCGACGCTGCCGTTGACCCAGCCGCGACCGGTCGTGGTCACGACGGCGAGCGCCTTCCGGTCGAATCCGCCGGTTCGCTTCAGCTCGGCGACAACTCGCTCGGCGATGCCCTCGATCGTGTCCGCCGAGACCCGGCCCGCGTACACGCGGATCGGTTCCCGGGCGGGCCGTCCCGTCACGGCCTCGATCTGCGCGGCCGACGGTCCGC
>NZ_JADZGH010000262.1:26678-34874 GCF_015865005.1 Rhodococcus sp. CX | reverse complement strand
CCGAGGGTGTCCCACGCCTCCGCGGATTCCGGCGACCCGGAACGTTCCGGCGCGGCCGGCTGCTCCACACCCTCCTCGGTGCCGGTGTCCGCGACCGCGGACGCCTCCTCCGCAGCGCCGAGAATCCCCCGGTACAGCGCACCGTTGACGAGCACGACGAGCAATGCCACGACGACCACGAGCGCGGTCACCCGCGCGACCGGCGCCGGCGTGTAGCGGTCGACGAACCGCGCGAGCTTGTTCGTCCCCGCCCGCAGGCCCCGCCCGATTGCCAGCAGCAGCAACGCCACCACCAGGGCGATCAGCAGAACCGGCAGGTAGAGGGACCGTTCGACCCGCTCCATGGTCACGAGGTCGCGGACGATCTGCTGCCACCACGAACCGAGAATCAGGAAGGTCGGAACCACCACGACCGCCACGGCCGCGAGCACCCACCAGCCGATGCGGCGCGTTTTCGGCGACCAGTCCGGGTGCACACCGCAGCGCCGCAGTGCCCACGCGATCAGGCAGCCGATGCCGTACCCGGTCGCCACGCCGATTCCCGTCGCGACGCCCTGCAGATACCAGGTGCGCGGTAGAAGGGACGGGGTCATCGACCACACGAAGAACAACAGTGCGAACGCGAGACCGACCGGGTGGAACGAGCGCGCGAAGGCCCGGGCTCGTGTGGGGGCACTCATCCTCGGGAGTGTAGGGGCGAAACCGTCCGGTACGTATCGACACGCCGTACACGGCTACTGTCCGGTATGGGCCCGGATGAGCGGTTTCGGTAGCAAGATGTAGGCGGTTCGTTACCTGCGAGGCGAGAGGGCTGTCATGGCAATCGGGGTCGGGCTCCGGATCGGCAGAGTCGTGTCCACCGCAGTGGTCGCGTCCAACGAACCGGGCACCCAGGATCCCGTGGTGATCGCCCGGGACACGGTCCTGCACATCGACGAGGACGGCACCACCACCCTCGGCTCCTACTCCTCCGGCAACGAAGCACGCACCCTCGCCGGGTTCCTCGCCCGGGTCGGCGACCCCGCGGGTGTCACCGCCAGCGACGGTCGCGTGTACCGGGCGGAGGACGCGATGGCGACCGCGATCCAGTGCCTGCTGAACGAGACCGAACCGCTGCCGAAGTTCGGGGGCGCCGACGACGGATCCGAGCCCGGCTACACCGCGACCTACCCTTCCCACTGGGATTCCGATGCGGTCGCGTCGCTGCGCGCGGCCCTCGACTACGCGGATCTGCGGCACGTGGACCTGGCCTCGGACGCCCAGGGTGCCGCGACCTGGTATGCCTCCGAGATTTCCGAGACCCCCGGTCAGCTCATCGGTGTCTTCCACATCGACGACGCCGGTTCGACGGTGACGCTGGTGCGATCCGGGGTACCGGCGGGCAAGGCGTTCCGGATACCGACGAAGGGCGCACCGTCACCCGCCTCGCAGCTCGCGACCGCGCTCGGCTCGTTCGGGTGGCTGCCGCCGAATCTCGACGCGGTCGTCGTGATGGGTGACGGGATCGTCGCCCGCGACCGCTCGTACATCCAGGAGATCGCGAACAGCATCGCGACGAAGCTGATGGTCCGCACCCTCGTCGGTCCCGGCCCGGAGCAGACCGCCGCGCTGGGTGCGGCGATTCTGGCCGCCGGTTTCGTGCCGGCCCGCGAGACGAAGCGTGCCCGCATCGGGCTTCCGCCGTCGTACGACGAGACGGACGTGCTGACCGGTGGACTCGCGCGCATCCGGGCACAGGAGATGCTCGAGGCCGGGAAGAACGACGTCGTCGCGGCGCGGTTGCTCGCCGTCGAGCCGGACGACGAGGACGACCGCGAACCGGACACGACCGAAAACGACGAGACCGAGAAGCGGTCGCGCAAGCCGCTGATCCCGATCGTCGCCGGGGTCGCACTGGTCGCGGTGCCCCTGCTCGTGTTGCTCCTGTGAGACCCGTTGCCTGTGAGACGCCGGGTCAGGCGTCGTCGGTGAGCGACGCGAGCTCGGCGGCGTCCTCTTCGCCGAACTTCTCCTCGAGCGCCTCGGGCGTGTAGTCCAGGTCGATCTCCTCGACGGGACGGCCGCGCGCGGACTCGATCGCACCGAGCCGACGCTGGGCGCGGTCCGCCGCGTACGCCACGAACTCGTCGGGGTCCAACCCGAACGGCTGTTCCTCGAACTGATCGTTGATCCACTGGATCACCCCGAGCGCGTGCGGGAGCAACTCCCCCATACGTTGTTGCACCACATCCCAATTCGCGTCGTCGGCGGCGACGTGCCGGCGGCACGTGAACGTTCCCCACGCCATGTGGCGGCGCTCGTCGTCGCCGATCCGCCGCACCAGCTCCTGCATGCCGGGCAGGATCCCGCGGGTCGTGCACACCTTCTGCCACGCGTAGTAACCGGTGAGGGCGAGGCTGCCCTCGATGACGTGGTTGTAGGTGACACTCGCGCGCACCTGGTTCGCCGGGCTGGGATCGTGTTCGAGAATCCGCAGGGAATCGGGAAGCTCCTCGTAGAACAGCGCGCGGTAGTGCGGGTTCTCCGCGACGTACGGCAGCAGATCGCCGGTCAGTCCCACCGCGTCCATCCACAGCCGGAACACCTGGGTGTGCTTGGCCTCCTCGAAACAGAACTGCGTCAGGTACATCTCGTCGCCGAGCCGGTTCTCGGCGGCCATCGCGCGCAGGAACGGCTGGATGTCCTGGGTGACGGCCTCCTCCCCCGCCGCGAAGTGCGTCACCAGATAGGAGGCGCTGCGTTTCTGTTCGCTGTTCAGGTCCGCCCAGTCCGCGACGTCCTGCGAGAAATCCAGGTCGAGGGGATCCCAGAACTTGGCGTTGCCCTTCGCGAACAGGCGCAGCGGGAAGGCGTCCCAGTTCAGTCCGCCTTCCCGCAGCGACGCGAATCCGTCTCGCCGCGGTGATACCTCGGTCACACGTCCAGGCTAACCCCGTATCACCACCCCGACCTGCGTTTTCAGCCCTCGAACAGCGTCTCGCCGGGATAGCCGCCGGCGCCGAACCCGGATGGGATCGCGAACACCGCCGAACCGATCGGGGTGATCCACGGATTCAGCGCGTCGTGGTCCGCCAGACGCTGCTGCACCGGCACGAACTGACGGTTGACGTCGGCCTGGTAGGCCGCGAAGAGCAGGCCCGCGCCGTCGGCGTCGTCGTAGTTGTAGCCGCGCCGCAGGAACTGCTCGTCCGCGTTGCGCGGCCGTGCCCGCGCCATGTGCGATTCCGGTGGGATCACCGGGATGCCGTACCGGTCGACCGCGTCGAAATCGGGATCGTCGTGCTCGGCCGTGCCGGTGAGCGGCGCCCCGTTCGACAGCGTGCGCCCCACCGTGAGTTCCCTTGCTGGACGGTCCAATTCGTCCCAGGTGTCGAGTTCCATGCGGATGCGCCGCAACACCAGCGAGGACCCGCCGGCCAGCCACGGGGGCGAACCCGGATTCCACACCCGGCCTTGGAATTCCGTGCTGCGCGCGGCGGGATTGACGGTGCCGTCGACCTGGCCCATGAGGTTGCGCATGCTCGCACCCTCCGGGCGGGTGCCGGGGGCGTGCCGGAAACCGCGCTGCACCCACCGCACCGACACCTGCGAGCGCACCGTCCGGGTCAGCGTGCGCACCGCGTGCGCGACCGTGACGGGATCGTCGGCGCACACCTGGAGCATCAGATCGCCTCCGCTCCAACGGTCTTCGAGCCGGTCGATGCCGAACGCGGGCAACGGTCGCAGCCATTCGGGCCGAACCTTCTCCGCGTCGGCGGACGCGAACACCGCGGGACCGAACACCCCGGGGCCGAATCCGACCGTGACGGTCAGGTTCGCCGGGTCCTGGGCGAGTTCGGGTTCGGTGTCGCCGAGGCCCCCGGTGCCGGTGGTGAGCCGGTACGCGTCCTGCGCCCAGACCTTCAGCACGCCGACGAGCGCGCGCCGATCGGTGCCGGGCAGCAGGTCCAGCGCCACGAACGACGCGAACGCCTGCGGTTCGGTCTCGATACCGGCCTGGTGGGTGCCGTGGAACCCGACGATGCCCGGGTCCTCGTCACGGGCCGTGACGCGGCCGATTCCGGCGGCGCCCAGCCCGACCACGCCGAGCGCGGCGGCGCCGCCCCCGAGCAGGCGCCGCCGGGTGAGCTCAGCCACCGTGGTTCGCCCCCTCCTCGGCGTTCGGCACGTAGTTCTCGCGCGCCCCGGCGAAATCGCGGACCTGCGAGGTGAAATCGATCGACGAACCGTCGCTGAAGGTCAACGTGAACTCGATGTCGGTTCCGGGCGTGACGGGCTCGATCAGATCCATCAGCATCAGGTGATCGCCGCCGGGAGCGAGGCTGTGCCGGCTGCCGGCGGCGACGGTCAGCCCGCCGTCCATCTCGCGCATCGCCATCGCGCCGTCGGCGGCGGGAGCCATCTCGTGTAGTTCGGTCCGACTCGAGACCGGACTCGAGACGGACACGATCTGGACGGCATGGTCGCCGGTGTTCTCCAGTTCGGCGAACGCACCGGTCATTCCGCTCTCGGCGGCCTTGGTCCACGCCGACGACACGACGATCGAGTCGGCCGCGGTCGCGGGGTCCTCGGATCCGCACCCGGCGGCGGCGAGCGCCGCCGCTGCGATCGCGGCGAACGCGAGGAACTTGGTCTTCTTCATGGGGGTCTCCCGTACAGGTCTGTGCGCACGCGGGCGCGCGATCGCCTCATGCGGGCGATCGTGAAAGGAAAGGAATCGGTGTCAGACCGTGACGGGTGGGCCGCGCGGGACGATGCCGGCGGACCGGCGAAGACCGCGCAGGACCGGCGGCCGGGGAGCAACGAGCACTGCGCCGGGCACGCGGAGTGGCGCGAACGGGGTCGGCGCGACGCGACGCAGCGCGGCGAGCACGAACCGGCATCCGCGTTCGGCGGCCACGACCAGCAGTGCCGCCACCGCGATCGCGACGGCGTGGCCGGCGATCATCGCGGGTCCGGGAACGTGGAAGTGGCCGGCGTCGAGGGAGAGCACGAGGTGCCCGAGCACCTGACCGGCGACGAGAATTGCCGCAACGGGAAGCCGGGTGCCGGCCGCCACCACACCCACGGCGAGCGTCGTCGCGATCAACAGCGCGACCGCGCTCTGGGAGGGAGTACCGCCGCCACCGAGTGCGTGCGCCGCAATGCTCACGGCTCCGGAAACGGCGCCGGTCAGCCCACCGCGCAGGCGCGCGACGAGGGCTTCGGCGGTACTCATGACGACAGGATACGACTTTCTACGACTGCCAGTAGTAGTGGTCCGCGGGAACTTGTCGACAGAGTGTCGATATGATTGCGACAAGACGTCGACAAACCGGCGCATCCCATCCGACCTCGCCTGCGAAGGACCAGCATGTTCCTGACCCTGCGCGAACTGTGGTTCGCGCGCACCCGATTCCTCCTGATGGGTGCCGTCGTCGCACTCATCTCGATCTTGATGGTGATCCTCTCCGGCCTGTCCTCCGGCCTGGTCACCGACGGCGTCTCCGCGCTGCAGCGCACGCCCGTACAGGCGTTCGCGTTCGCCGAAGGCACCAAGACCGACTCCGCGTTCTCCCGTTCCGTCGTTACCGACGAGCAGGTCGCCGCCTGGCGGGAACGGCCCGACGTCGCGGAGGCCGCCCTGTTCGGCAACGCGATCGTCAACGCCAAGACCGGCGACGGCATCCCCGTCGACCTCACCCTCTTCGGCATCGAACCCGGCTCCTTCCTCGAACCGGCCGCCGCCGAGGGCCGCGCCCTCCAGCAGGCCACCGACATCCTCGTCAGCGACAGCGCACGCGCCGCCGGCATCGAACTCGGTGACACGGTCGTCGTCGACCGTCTCGGCACCGAACTGACCGTCGTCGGCTTCACCTCGGACAAGCGCACCTTCGGGCACGTCGACGTCGCCTACGTGCCGCTGTCCACGTGGCAGGAGATCCACGCCGGCGTGAAGGTCGGCGAGCAGCCGCAGCCGGACATCTACCGCGAGGCCAGCGTCGTCGCGTTGCAGGGCGTCGACGGTGGTCTGCCCGACCTCGCCGCCGGGGATGCCGCCGCGGGCACCGTGTCCAAGACGCTCGAGGAGTCGTTCGACTCGTCGCCGGGTTACTCCGCCGAGATGATGACCATGTCGATGATCAAGGCGTTCCTGTACGCGATCTCCGCCCTCGTCGTCGGCGCGTTCTTCAGCATCTGGACCGTGCAGCGCAGCCGCGAACTGTCGGTGCTGCGCGCGATGGGTGCGTCCACCGGTTTCCTGCTGCGCGACGGGCTGCTGCACGCCGTCGTCGTTCTCGTCGCCTCCGTCGCCCTCGGTGTGCTCATCGGTCTCGGGCTCGGTTCGGGCCTCGACGGCTCCGGCATGCCGTTCGCCCTCGAGAGCGGACCGATCGTGCAGGGTGCGGTGCTGCTCATCGTGCTCGGCCTCGTCGGAGCCGCCGTCGCCGTCGTCCGCATCACCCGCGTCGACCCCCTCACCGCACTGGGAGAAAACCGTTGACCGCCGCCACCTCCACCCGCGCCGGGCTCGCCCTGACCGACACCTGCCTGAGCTTCGGCGACGGCGACAGCACCGTGCACGCACTCGACCACGTGACCCTCGAGGTCGCGGCCGGGGAACTCGTCGCGATCGTCGGCCCGTCCGGCGCCGGCAAGTCCAGCCTCCTCGCGGTCGCGGGCGGCCTCACCCGACCGACCTCCGGAACCGTGACCGTCGACGGCGTCGACATCACGAACCTGAAGCCACGTGAGCTCACCCGGCTGCGCCGCGATCGCATCGGGTTCGTGTTCCAGTCCGGGAACCTGATCCCGGCACTCACGGCCCGCGACCAGCTCCGGCTCGTCGAGAAGATCACCGGACGCGAGGGCCGCGACCCCGACGAACTGCTCGCATCCGTCGGCATGAGCCACCGCGCCGACCGCCGGCCGGGACAGTTGTCGGGCGGCGAACGTCAGCGCGTCGGTATCGCACGGGCGCTGATGGCCCGGCCGGCGCTGCTGCTCGTCGACGAACCGACGGCCGCGCTGGACCGCAAACGCAGCCACGAGGTCGTCGAACTGCTCGCCCGTGAAACCCACGAGGCGGGGGTCGCTACGATCATGGTCACCCACGACCACGACGTGCTCGACCACTGCGATCGGGTCCTCGAGATGGTCGACGGCGGGCTCGGGCCACACGACTGACCCGCCGGGATACGAGAGGAGGGTCCGTGCCGAAGATCTCCGCGGCGACGGTCGTCGAGCACCGCGCCGCGCAGCGGCGGGCCCTCCTCGACGCCGCGCGCGACCTGCTCGCGGAAGCCCCGGACCGGGTCCCCTCCCTCGCCGACGTGGCCGTGCGGGCCGGTCTGGCCCGGTCCAGCGTCTACCACTACTTCGGGTCCCGCGACGACCTGTTGCGCGCCGTCGTCGAGGACATGTTCCCGCGCTGGAACGCCAGGATCGTCGCGGCGATGAACACCGTCGACGATCCCGCGGAACGCGTGCTCGCCTACATCGAGGTGAACCTGCGGCTCGTCGCGGAGGGTGAGCACGCCGTCATCGGTGTCCTCGCGACCTTCACCCCGCAGGCGTTCACCAACGAACGGATGCACGCGCTGCATCAGGAACTGGTCCTCCCCCTGCTCGACGCGTTGCGCGAGCAGGGGCGGCCCGACCCGGAACTCACCGCGGAGTTCATCAACGCCCTCGTCTACAAGGGCACCGAACTGATCGAATCCGGCCGCAGCCTCGACGAGGTGCTGGACACCATCCGGAACCTGGCCGCGTTGGGATCGGAACGCACGAGCTTCTAATCACTTCGTGTTTCACGTGAAACAGTGCGTTCGTTTCCGACGCGCTCGCGCACTGCCGGCGCAACCTCTCCGGCGAACCGTTCGAGGTCGGCAGCGGTATCCGAACCGAGGAGGAACGTGCTGGTGCCGTGGAGCAACGTCAGCTCCGCCAACTGCTCGGCCCACACCTCCGCAGGTCCGTGCAGGAACGTCCCGTCGGAGGTGTCGTCGAACCTCCCGGCGATGTTGTAGAGCCGCCGGATCGCCGCCGGATCACGCTCGGCCTCGGTCGCGGCCGCATCGACCTTCGCGGTCATCGCGCCGAGCGCGTCCGGGGCCGCCGCGAACGAACTCGGCAGCCAGCCGTCCGCGTACCGGCCGGTGACGGCCAGCATCCGGTCCCCGTACGCCCCGAGCCAGATCTCCGGCTCGTGGGCGG
>NZ_JADZGH010000262.1:15951-26668 GCF_015865005.1 Rhodococcus sp. CX | reverse complement strand
GCCGCGCCGGCCCGGCGTCGTCGGACCACAACGTCCGGATCACCGCGATCGCCTCGACCAGCGCATCGACCGACTCCCGGGGACTGCGCCGCGGCCCGCCGTTCGCGGCGACCGCGTCCCAGAACGCCCCGGCGCCCAGCCCCAGCTCGACGCGCCCACCGCTGAGCCGGTCGAGCGAGGCCGCGCTGCGGGCCAGGATCACCGGACCGCGCAGCGGCAGGTTCGCGACGTTCGGAGACAGGATCAGCGACTCCGTGCGGGCCGCGATCCAGGTCAACAGCGTCCAGGTGTCGAGGAACCGCGGCTGGTAGGGGTGGTCCTGGACGGTCACCAGATCCAGTCCTGCCCGTTCCGCGACGAGTGCGAGTTCGACGACGGCGTCCGGATCGGCGGCGGTCGGGGTGAGGGATACCCCGAATCGCAGTTCGTGTCCGTAGTCCGGCACGGTCAGGACTTCCAGGACTCGGGATCGACGCGGTGCCGGCTGACGATCGACACCCGGTTGAACGCATTCATCGCGATCGCGACCCACACGATCGCCGAGAACTGGTCGTCGGTCAGGTGCCTGCGAGCCTCCGCGTAGACACGATCCTGCTCGTCCGGCGACGGCAGATCCGTCACCGCCTCCGCCACCGCGAGCGCGGCCCGCTCGACGTCGCTGAACAGGTCGGTGTCCCGCCACGCCCGCAGCACCGCGATGCGTTGCGCTTTCTCACCGTCCTTCAGCGCCTCGCGGGTGTGCACGTCCAGGCAGTAGGCGCACCCGTTGATCTGCGAGACCCGCAGGTTCACCAGTTCGACGACCGTGCGGTCCAGACCCGCCTGCGCCACCGCGTCCCGCACCGCCACCGCGACGGCGACCTGTGCCCGGTACACCGGACGGGTCTGCTTGTCGATGGGGATGCGCTCGGTGCTCGCCACAGAACGATTGTCGGCCATCGGGGCCGACGCGGCCGGCCGATTCCGGAATCGGCCGGCCGCGCGCACGCGATCGGTGGCACGCTCTGAGCATGAGCAACACCGACGTCCATCCGGTCGAGACAACCTGCGAGACCGGCCCGTGTCCCCGCGACGAGGCAGGTCATCCCTACGTCGAGATCCTCACCGCCCGCGAGGTGCCGCTCGGCGGTCCCCGCGCGATGCCGGTCCGGCGGACCCTCCCCCAGCGGCAACGCTCCCTCATCGGCGCGTGGTGCTTCGCCGACCACTACGGTCCCGACGACGTCGCCGCCACGGGCGGCATGGACGTGGCACCCCACCCGCACACCGGACTGCAGACGGTGAGCTGGCTGTTCACCGGCGAGATCGAGCACCGCGACAGCCACGGCGTGCACGCGTTCGTCCGGCCCGGCGAGGTCAACCTGATGACCGGTGGCCACGGCATCTGCCATTCCGAGGTGTCCACCCCGGACACCACGACGCTGCACGGTGTCCAGCTATGGGTCGCGCTGCCGGACAGCGCCCGCGACGCACCCCGCAACTTCCAGCACCACGCGCCCGCGACCACCTACCTCGACGGCGGTTCCGCGAAGGTCTTCCTGGGCTCTCTCGCGGGCAGCACGTCGCCGGTGGAGACGTTCACGCCGCTGCTCGGCGCCGAGATCACCCTCGACGCGAACGCCGAACTGCACCTCGACGTCGACGCGTCCTTCGAGCACGGTGTCCTCGTCGACACCGGCACCGTCCGTCTCGCCCGCACGGAGCTGTCGCGCGGCACGCTCGGCTACGTGGGCACCGGCCTGACGGCGCTGACGCTCACGAACCTCACCGACTCCCCCGCCCGGGTCGTGCTGCTCGGCGGCACCCCGTTCGGCGAGGAGATCGTCACGTGGTGGAACTTCGTGGGCCGCAGCCACGAGGAGATCGTCCGTTTCCGCGACGCCTGGGAGAGCGAATCCGATCGGTTCGGCCGGGTCGAGGGTTATCAGGGGAAGGTCGCGAGGCTGCCCGCGCCCGCGTTGCCGAACGCGCAGCTGCGTCCGCGCCGGAATCCGCTGTAGGGGCCACAAGCAGAAAGGGCGCCTTCCCTGATCCGGGAAAGCGCCCTCTGCTGTGTCTTCGATTGTGGAGACTGTGTTTTCTATTGTGGAGCCTAGGAGATTCGAACTCCTGACATCTGCCTTGCAAAGGCAGCGCTCTACCAACTGAGCTAAGGCCCCGTCCGCCGTCAGCGGCTGGTGACCTCGTGCCATTCGTCTTCGCTCCGAAGCATCCGAGCGATTCCGATGGCCACCAGCACTGCAGCTCCCACGAATGCGAGAACCTTCATGCTGGCTGCCCTTTCGGCACGGGGAGTGGGCCTAGGAGGACTTGAACCTCCGACCTCTTCGTTATCAGCGAAGCGCTCTAACCGCCTGAGCTATAGGCCCTCGAACCGATTCGGAACACTACCCCACCGAACCACGAACGACAAAATCGGTTCGGCGGGGCAGCGTTTTCCCAGGTCAGTCGGGGTCAGCGAGAGTGACCTGCACACCGCCGACCAGATCGGTGCAGAGGTTGTAGATGAACGCCCCGAGCGTCGCCATGGCCGTCAGCAGGATCGTGTTGGCCAGGCCGATCACCGTGGCGTAGCCGAAGACCTGACCTGCGCTGATCAGGCCCCCACTACCGGATTCGGACACGATGTCGGTGAAAGCGCTGTTCAGGCGCTCCCACACGCCCATGCCGGCGAGGATGCCGTAGAGCAGACCCACCGCGACCATCCACACGAAGAAGAGTGAGAGGGAAATCACGGAGGAAATCTTGAGCATCGACCACGGATCGATGCGACGGACCTGAACGGTCGCGCGCAGCGGCTCCCCGGCCATCGGCACCGCCGCGGTCACAGCCGTGGCGGACGACGCGGCGGGAGCGCCCGCAGAGGCCTCCCCGGCCACCGGTGCCGAAGCCGGAAGCGGGTGCTTCACCGTCGACAGGTCCGGCAGGTCCTTCGCGAGGTCCTTACGTTCGATGTGCCGCGTCGGCCCGTCGATGATCGCCGACTTGGCCTTGACGGACGTCCGATCCGCACCGCCGGTCAGCGACGCCGCCGCGGTACCGGTCACGACGGGCCGTGTCGGAGGCGTCGGGGCACTCTGCGGCCGTGCGCTGGCGGGCTGGGCCGAGGCGCGCTGCGGAGCAGCGTTCCCGGTGACCGCCCGGTCGACGCCCTGACCACGACCCGGCAGGTTCGTCTGCGGAGTGTTCTGGTGCGCGGCCGGGGTCTGCTGTCCCCGCTGCCACGGCGGGACCTGACCGGCGGCAGCCGGGCGCTGGGCGCCGGACTGCGCGGGGTTCACGCCCTTGTCCGCGGCCGGACGGACGGTCGGTGTCGTCTGTGCGGTCGGATTCGGTGCGGGCTTGTCCGCAGCGCCCGCCGCAGGCTTGTCGGCACCGGCGGCCGGCTTGTCGGCACCCGTAGCGGGCTTGTCGGCACCGGTCGCGGGCGGATCCGACGGCTCGGACGGTTCCGGCTTCGCCGCAGCCTGGGCCGCCGGGCCTGCGGGGGCCTTCGGAGCGTCGGGCGACTTCGGAGCCGCCGGAGCCGATGCGGCCGACGGAGCCTCTGCCGACGACGGCTTCGCTGCGTCCGGCTTCACCGGCGCATTCGCCGTCTCCTGCCCATTAGGCCCCTTCGGTGCCGGCGACCCCTTGTCGGCACCGTTCGGTCCTTGGGGAGTGCTCACTTACGACTCCTTCGCATCTGATGTGGCGCCCTCCTCGGGCTCATCGGCGTTGCGTGCGATCGCCAGCAACGTGTCGCCCTCGGCCAGGTTCATCAACCGGACGCCCTTCGTCTGGCGGCCGGCCTTGCGCACCTGCTTGGCGGCGGTACGGATGACCCCACCACCGGAGGTGATCGCGTAGAGCTCGTCGTCATCGTCCACGATGAGCGCTCCGACCAGGGTGCCACGCTTGCGGTCGTACTGGATCGTCAAGACACCCTTACCGCCACGGCCCTGGACCGGGTAGTCCTCCATCGGCGTGCGCTTGGAGTAGCCACCGGACGTCGCGACCAGCAGATACGTTCCCTCGCGGACCACGTTGAGGGACAGCAGCTTGTCGTCGCCGTTGAACCGCATGCCCTGCACACCGGACGTCGCGCGGCCCATCGGCCGCAGCGCCTCGTCCGTCGCCGAGAACCGGATCGACTGGCCCTGCTCCGACACGAGCAGCAGGTCGTCGTCGGCGGAGCACAGCACCGCACCGACGAGTTCGTCCTCGTCGCGCAGGTTGATCGCGACGATGCCGCCGGACCGGTTGGAGTCGAAGTCCGCGAGCCGCGACTTCTTGACCAGGCCGTTGCGGGTGGCGAGCACCAGGTACGGCGCGTCCTCGTACGACTTGATCCGGATCACGCCCTGGATCCGCTCGTCCGGCTGGAACGCCAGCAGGTTCGCGACGTGCTGGCCGCGCGCGGTGCGGTTGGCCTCGGGCAGCTCGTACGCCTTGGCCCGGTAGACGCGACCCTTGGTGGTGAAGAACAGCAGCCAGTCGTGCGTCGACGTCACGAAGAAGTTCTTCACGATGTCGTCCTGCTTGAGCTCGGCGCCCTTGACACCCTTGCCGCCGCGCTTCTGCGACCGGTACAGATCGGTCTTCGTCCGCTTGGCGTAGCCGGTCTCGGTGATCGTGACGACGACGTCCTCGCGGGCGATGAGATCCTCGTCGGACACCTCGCCGTCGGACGCGATGATCTTGGTGCGTCGCTCGTCGCCGTACTTGTCGACGACTTCCTTCAGCTCGTCACGGACGATCGCGCGCTGCCGTTCCGGCTTCGCCAGGATGTCCTTGTAGTCGTCGATCTCGCGCTCGATCTCGGCCAGTTCGTCGATGATCTTCTGACGCTCGAGGGCGGCGAGGCGGCGCAACTGCATCGCGAGGATCGCGTCGGCCTGGATCTCGTCGACTGTGAGCAGGTCCATCAGGCCCGTGCGGGCGATGTCGACCGTCTGCGAACGACGGATGAGGGCGATGACCTCGTCGAGCGCATCGAGCGCCTTGACCAGGCCGCGCAGGATGTGGGCGCGTTCCTCGGCCTTGCGCAGCAGGTACCGGGTCCTGCGGACGATGACCTCGATCTGGTGGTTGACGTAGTACCGGATCATCTGGTCGAGGCGCAGTGTGCGCGGCACCCCGTCGACGATCGAGAGCATGTTGCAGCCGAAGCTGGTCTGCAGCTGCGTGTGCTTGTACAGGTTGTTGAGCACGACCTTCGCGACCGCGTCGCGGCGGACCGTGATCACGATGCGCATACCGACGCGATCGGAGGACTCGTCGTGGATCTCGGAGATGCCGGCGATCTTGCCGTCCCGGACCTGCGTCGCGATGGACGTGATCAGGTTGTCCGGGTTCACCTGGTACGGCAGTTCGGTGACGACGATCGTGGTGCGCCCCTTGGCGTCCTCCTCGATCTCGACGACCGCGCGCATCCGCACCGAACCGCGACCGGTGGTGTACGCGTCGTGGATGCCCTGGCTGCCCACGATCAGACCCGCCGTGGGGAAGTCCGGGCCCTTGATGCGTTCCATCACGGCCGCGAGTGTGGTCTGCTCGTCCGCCTCGAAGTTCTCGAGCGCCCAGTAGATCGCCTCGGCGACCTCGTTGAGGTTGTGCGGCGGAATGTTCGTCGCCATACCGACGGCGATGCCGTTGGACCCGTTGATCAACAGGTTGGGGATACGGCTGGGGAGAACCGTCGGTTCCTGCGTGCGGCCGTCGTAGTTCGGCTGGAAATCGACCGTCTCGTGGTCGATTTCGCGCAGCATCTCCATCGCGAGCGGCGTGAGGCGGCACTCGGTGTACCGCATCGCGGCGGCACCGTCGTTGCCGGGGGAACCGAAGTTGCCCTGACCGTCGACGAGCGGGTACCGCATCGACCACGGCTGGGCGAGACGCACGAGCGCGTCGTAGATGGAGGAGTCGCCGTGCGGGTGGTAGTTGCCCATCGTCTCGGCAACGGCGCGGGCCGACTTCACGTAACCGCGGTCCGGGCGGAAACCGTTGTCGTACATGGCGTACAGGACGCGGCGATGCACCGGCTTGAGGCCGTCGCGCACATCGGGCAGCGCGCGGCCCACGATCACGCTCATCGCGTAATCGATGTAGCTGCTCTGCATCTCCTGCTGGATGTCGACGGGCTCGATGCGGTCGTGCCCCGGCCCCTCCGGCGGCAACGTGGTGTCGGTCATGAGCTCCTTCTTCTACTCGGCTCGAACGTCTACCCGGAACCGTCGCCCGGTGGACGTCTCGCAACCACCCGAGTCTATAGGTGCAGGTCAGCGAACACCCAGAAGGACGGCACTTTCCTTCCATCACGTTGCACACAGGACGGTCGTGCCGGCGGGGAGGGCCGGGACCGGTCTAACCGAGCCGCGCGCCCTCGTCGTTTCCGCCCTGTTCGGCGACCCACTGATCGACTTCCCGTTCGAGTTGCGCCGCAACACGATCCGGGTCCATGAGGGTCAGCACGATGGGCAGGGTGATGACCACCGTGCCCACGACGAACACCGCGAACAACACCGAGAAGAGCTCGATCCCACCGGGCATCGCGATCGAGGAGTCCGGTGTCACCTCCACCGACGCCATCCCGAGGAAGTAGACACCGAGGACGGCCGCGCCCGTCACGACACTTCCACAGATGCGCAGGAGCGTGCGGTCCGCGACCTCCACGAGCCACAGGAAGGAGAACGCCACGACCAGCGACACCGCCGCGGTCGCGATGACGAACGGGGTGTCGAAGGTGAACGTGCCCTGCAGCCGCACGGACCACATGAGGGACAGGAACACCACGCAGATCCCGGCGCCGAACAGCACCCCACCGGCGAGCAACCGGCCGGGTGAATGCCCGTCGCGGCTGATCGAGACGACCAGCGCGACGAACGAGCTCACCAGCGCCACCGCCAGCGAGAACGCGATGGTCACCAGATCGTGGCGCACGATGCTGTCGGTGACCCCGAATCCCGCGACGGCGAGAAGCAGGGCGAGCCACGTCCCCACTCCCCCCGCGCACGCGGCCGCCAGCAGCATCCACAACAGCCCTTGCCGATCGGTGGTGGCGAATCGTGCCTTCCTGGCGCTCACGAGGCCGACCAGCAGACCGATCGACGACGTCGCGAACGCCAGGACCACCACCCATGCCCCCATCGAGAAGAGCTGGATGTCGGCGTCCACTACCGGGCCACCGGCTGGTGCAACTTCCTCAGTGCATATTCGGTGACGGTCACCAGAGCGGACTTCGCCGATTCGCGGGCCCGGGCGTCGATCGAGACGATCGGGACCTCCGCCGAGACGGCCAGCGCCTGCCGGATGTCCTCCACGGGGTAACGAGGCGCATCGTCGAACTCGTTGATCGCAACGATGAACGGGAGGTTCCGCGCCTCGAAGAAGTCGACGGCGGCGAAGCTCTCGTCCAGGCGACGGGTGTCGATCAGCACGATCGCCCCGATGGCACCGCGGATGAGGTCGTCCCACATGAACCAGAACCGATGCTGTCCCGGCGTACCGAACAGGTACAGCACGAGATCCTCGGCCAGGCTGATACGACCGAAGTCCATGGCGACGGTCGTCGTGGCCTTCTGGGGCGTAGCGCTCAAGTTGTCCACGCCGTCGCTGGCGTTGGTCACCAAGGCTTCCGTGCGCAGCGGGACGATCTCCGACACTGCCCCCACCAACGTGGTCTTTCCGACACCGAAGCCGCCGGCGATCACGATTTTGGTCGAGGTCACCCGCTTGGGGTCGTTAGAGTTCGCGAAGTCCACTGAGGACCCTTTCAATCAGCTCACGACGCTCCGCGTCGCTCGAATCGTCTTTGAGCGTGGCCAAGATCTGGACGTGTCCGGCCTCGACGAGATCCGCGACGAGGACGCGTGCCACCCCGATTGGCACACCCACCCGAGCAGCGATCTCGGCTACCGACGGGGACTCCTTGCACAACTCCAAAATGGTGGCGTTGATGTTGTCCAGGTCCCGGGCCCGATCGTCGGTGCCCGGGATCGCCTGGATCAACGCCTCCAACGCCAGTTCGACTGCGGGGTTCGTTCGCCCCGAAGTCAGCGAGTACGGGCGGACCAGACTGGGTTGGTCCGGCACCGACTCAGGTTTGCGCGATTCCATGGCCACCTCGACGTCAGGACCCCTGGCCGACCCGCGGGGTCGCCTCGACCGACGCTCCCACGCGGTCGACCAGGAGTGCCATCTCGTAACCGACCTGTCCGATGTCGCATTCCGAGGCGGTCAGGGCGGCCAGGTGAGAGCCGTCGCCGACGCTCATGAGCAGCAGGTAACCGTGCTGCATCTCCACGACGGACTGCAGCACGCCGCCGCCGTCGAAGAGCTGCGAAACACCGTTGGACAGGCTGGCGAGACCGGACGTCACCGCAGCGAGCTGCTCGGCGCGGTCGACCGGAAGGTGTGCGCTGGCGGCCATGAGCAAGCCGTCGGCGGACACGAGCACGGCGTGGGAAACACCGGGAACCTCGCGCGCGAAGTTCGATACCAACCAGTCCAAAGGACGAGTTACATCGGATCCGTGGTCAATATTCATCGAACTCCCTGTTCGTTGTTCTCACGTGTGGTCGCGTTCACCGTAGACCGGCCGTTGCGGACACCCTGCTGGTGACGGCTGAGGTTCGCCCGGATGGCTTCCGGATCGCGCCGTCGGATCGTCGGCCGTTCCACGGGTGCCACGGGTTCGACCGCACCCGGCACCAGACGGTGACCGGGGGCGCGACGAGGCAGACCTGCAGTGGTGTGGTCCTCCACAGGAACCTCGGCCGCGCGCTGCGCTGCTTCCCATCCTGCATCGGCCGCCGACGTCCATTCCCGCTTGCGCCGATCCTCCGGCAGGCTGGTCGGGTCGACGAGCCAGTCGGACATCACGTCGTTGAAGATCGGCGGTGCTGCGGCCTGGCGGCGGAGGGCTCCGGTTTCGCCCCGAGGCTGGAAGAACGAGGCGGTCTTCGCCGAGTTCGTCCGGTACCGGTGCCGTGCGGCCTGGCTGGCCTCACTGTGCGGCGAAACCGAGTCGCCGTTGGCGATGCTCGGCGCAGTCTGCACGGGCGCAGCGGAAGCTGCGGCTCCGACGGTCGCGGCCGGCTGCGGTGCATCCGACTGCGCGGGCCGCTGCGGCAGGCCCGGGGTGGCACCCGGCTGACGCTGCGGCAGACCGGGAGTCGAGGCCGGCTGACGCTGCGGCAGGCCGTTGACCTGCGCCGGGGTTGCCGTCTCGACCGGAGCTTCGGCGACCGGTTCGGGCCGCCGCGCCGGCTGCTGGGCGTGACGCTGCGGCAGACCCGGAGTCGAGCCCGGCTGACGCTGCGGAAGACCCGTGACGGGTCCACCGACCGGCGCGAGCGGTGCAACCGGCGCGATCGGCTCGGAAGGCGCCGGAGCACTCACACCGGAACCTGCCGGAGCGGGAGTCAGACCGGGCGTGGCACCGGGCTGACGCTGCGGCAGGCCCGGCGGGGGCGACTGACGCTGCGGAGCAGGCGACTGCGAGGCACCCGGCTGTGACGTCGAGGGCTGTGACGTCGAGGGCTGGGGCGCGGGCTGCTGGGCGTGACGCTGCGGCAGACCCGGGGTGGCACCCGGCTGACGCTGCGGCAGACCACCCTCCTGCGGACGCCGTGCCGTACCTGCGTCCTGCGGACGCTGCACCGGACCGGAGTCGACGCTCGGCGTGACCACCGTGCGTTCGGAATCCGACTCGACCGCAGGCCGCTGACGCGACGGAAGCGCGGAGGCCAGAGCCGCGGCAGCGTCGGGCTGCACCCGGGGCGTCGGCGTCGACGCGGCCGGAGGCGTAGCCGGCGACTGCGGGACCGGCAGACCGGGGGTCGCGCCGGGCTGGCGACGCGGAAGACCCGGGATCGCACCCGGCTCACGCTGCGGCAGACTCGGAGTCGCGCCCGGCTCACGCTGCGGCAGACCGTCCACCGGCCGGCCGTTCGGCGCCCGGTGGTGGCCGTTGCGTTCCGGCAGCTGATGACCGTTCTGCTCCGGCTTCTGCAGCGACTGAGGCTGGGACACGGGCTGGACCGGTGTGACCGGAAGCTCGCCCGAGATCTCGGGACGGGCCTGACGCGGCACCTCCGGGATCTCGCCCGACTGGTAACCCGGCCGATCCTGCTGTGTCGCGGCCGGAAGCTGCGCCACCTCACGCTCCACGCGCGGCAATGCCGGCTGCTCCTGGGCATCGTTCGGCATGTCGGTGCCGCGCCAGGGCTGCGGACCGGTGTGGGACAGCGCGAGCGGCGAGACGAGCAGAACGTCCGGGATGTGCACGCTGGCAGTGATACCGGGGTTGCGTGCGGTGTCGAAGGTCGGACGCAACCGCACGGTGAGACCGTGCCGGTCCGCGAGCCGCGACACCACGAACAGACCCATGTGGCGGGCCGAGTCGGGACCGACCTCGCCGCCCTGCGACAGGCGGTGGTTGATCGCTTCGAGTTCCTCGGCGGGGATACCGATACCGCGGTCGGCGATCTCGACGAGCAGGCCACCGTCGACGGCGCGAGCGAAGCTGAACGTGACGTTGCTGTCCGGCGGCGACGCGCGCAGCGAGTTGTCGACGAGCTCGGCGAGCAGGTGGACGATGTCGGTCGCGACGGCGCCGCTGAGGGCACCGTCCGGCGTCGAACCGATCTGAACGCGCTGGTAGTCCTCGACTTCGGACATGGCCGCGCGGAGGATGTCGCCGAGCTGGACGGGCGCGGAGTGACCGCGACGCACC
>NZ_JADZGH010000262.1:1126-15941 GCF_015865005.1 Rhodococcus sp. CX | reverse complement strand
GTCGCCGTTGCGGCGCATGCGGGCCGCGAGGTGGTCCAGACGGAAGAGGCTCTCGAGTCGGCTCGGGTCCTTCTCCTCGAACTCGAGTCGTTCGATGAGGCCGAGCTGCTGCTCGACGAGCGACTTGCTTCGCCGGGCCAGCGTCTCGAACATCTCGTTGATCTGGAGGCGGAGGTGCGCCTGCTCACCGGCGAGACGCAGTGCCTGCCCGTGCATGTCGTCGACGGCGCGGGCGAGCTGGCCGATCTCCTCGGTGGTGTGCACCGGAACGCGGGTGAACTCGATGTCCTCGATGTTGTCGCCGAGCTTGATGCGGTCGACGGCTTCGGGCAGTTCCTGACGCGCGACCTTGAGTGCGCCGTAACGCAGCCGGCGGATCGGTCCGACGAGGGACCGCGACACGAGCAGCGCGAGCACGAGAGCGGCGAGCAGCGTCGCGAGAACGATCGCGGTGTCGCGCAGTGCGGCCGAGCGGGTTTCCGCGGCACGCTCTTCGACGGTGCTGGTGATGCCCTCGGTGGCCTGCTCGATCAGCGACCCGTAGATCTCGAGGCTTCGCATCATCGAGGTGCGCAGGTTCAACAGTGGCAGCGGACCGTCGCCGGCAGCGTCGACCATGTCGGAGCGGGTCTTCACCGCGGTGCGCAGTTCCTCGATCTGGCCGTCGGCCAGCGGGTAGGAACGCGCGAGCGTCTCGAGCATGGCGAGCTCGGCACCGGACGCGGAAACCAGCTGCGTGCCGGGCTGATCGGGATCCCGCAGGATCGAGACGATGCCCATCACCTGGTCGAACAGGTAACGCTGGGTGGCCCACGCGTCGACGAGGCGGGTGCCCTCGAGCAGCACCTCTTCGTCCTCGATCGGGTCGACGATCGCGCTCACGATGTTCGACATGTCGCTTCGCACTTCGGTGGTGCGCTGATTCAGGTCGGCGATCGGAACCTGGCCGGCCTTCATCTGGTCACGGAGTGCTTCGGCGCTCGCCAGCACGCGGGTGAGGTCCGCCGCGACGACCGGATCGAGCTCCGGATTCAGCGCGACGGTGCGGACCTGCTCGAGTGTTTCGTCGAGTCGAGCGACTTCTTCCGGCGTGCTCAGACCCGCCGCGGTGGTACCCGCGAGGGTACCGAGCGCGGTACCGAAGTCGACGAGATCAGGGACGTGCGCGACCTGATCGGCAGCCTGCGAGAAGTGAACAGCGTTGGTGAGCTCTTCCTGGATACGCAGACCACCGAGCACCATCGCCACCGTTACCGGAATGGCGAGTACTGCAGTGACCTTCCAGCGAAGACCCCACCCCTCGATGTTCCACCACCGCTGCCGGGGCGGCGAATCGTCACTCATGGATCAAGCTCTCCTTCCACCCCGATCACGACTCTGCACTGCACTCCACCCGACCCGATCCGACGACCGGGCGCGAAGCACCGCGTGGAAGCAGTCGAATGAGGCGTTCCTGGGTGAGGGCACCTTAGCGGGACATACAGGGAATACGGAAGAACTTTCCATTTCCCCCGGCACCGCCGTCCCCCGATCGACAATCGCGAACACACGATCGCAGCAGATAGTACTCACCGGTAATGTGCCCGCGCTATTGCGTGCGCCACCGACACGCGAAAACGGCAGGGCAAAAGCTGTGATTTGCAACACAACTCGTGCCCTGCCGTCACACCGGCATCACACGTCGAGGAACCTGACGTCCTTCGCGTTCCGGGTGATGAAGCTCCGGCGAGCCTCGACGTCCTCGCCCATCAGCACGCTGAACAGCTCGTCTGCCGCGGCGGCGTCGTCGAGGCTGACCTGACGCAGGACCCGCACACTCGGGTCCATCGTGGTTTCCCACAGCTCGGTGGCATTCATCTCACCGAGACCCTTGTAGCGCTGGATGCCGTCGTCCTTGTTGATCTTCTTGCCGGCCTCGAGACCCGCCTTGAGCAGTCCGTCGCGCTCGCGGTCCGAGTAGGCGAACTCCGGCTCGGAACGCTGCCACTTGAGCTTGTACAGCGGCGGCTGAGCGAGATAGACGTGGCCGTTCTCGACGAGCGGGCGCATGAACCGGAACAACAGCGTCAGCAGCAGCGTCGCGATGTGCTGGCCGTCGACGTCGGCGTCGGCCATGAGCACGATCTTGTGATAGCGCAGCTTCGAGATGTCGAACTCGTCGTGGATGCCGGTGCCGAACGCCGTGATGATCGACTGGACCTCGGTGTTCTTGAGGACACGGTCGATGCGGGCCTTCTCGACGTTGATGATCTTGCCGCGGAGCGGCAGGATCGCCTGGTACATCGAATCGCGACCGGACTTGGCGGAACCACCTGCGGAGTCGCCCTCCACGATGTAGATCTCGCACTTGCTCGGGTCGTTGGACCGGCAGTCGGCGAGCTTGCCGGGCAGGCCGCCGAGGTCGGTGGCGCTCTTGCGGCGCACCAGCTCGCGGGCCTTGCGGGCCGCGACGCGGGCCTGCGCCGACGACACGGCCTTGGTCACGATCGTCTTCGCGTCCGCAGGGTTCGACTCGAGCCAGTGCGTCAGGTGCTCGTTGCACGCCTTCTGCACGAACGACTTGACCTCGGTGTTACCGAGCTTGGTCTTGGTCTGGCCCTCGAACTGCGGTTCCGAGACCTTCACCGAGATGATCGCCGCGAGGCCCTCGCGGATGTCGTCACCGGTGAGGTTCGGGTCCTTGTCCTTGAGGAGCTTCTTGTCCTTCGCGTACTTGTTGACCACGCTGGTCAGCGCCGCACGGAAGCCTTCCTCGTGCGTGCCGCCCTCGTGGGTGTTGATGGTGTTGGCGAAGGTGTGGACGGACTCGGAGTAGCCCGAGTTCCACTGCATCGCGATCTCGAGTTCGTGGCCGGTACCGCGCGCGGTGAAGCCCACGACCGAGTTGTGGATCGGCTGCTTGGTGCGGTTGATGTGGCGCACGTAGTCCTCGAGACCACCCGGGTAGTGGTAGACGCGGGACTTGACCTTGTGCGGCGCCTCCGGAGACTGCTCGGTCTCCTGCTCCTCGGCGGTCTTCGGCGCCTCGGCGAGTTCGCTGACGACCTCTTCGGTGACTTCCTCGGGGGCGACGCGCTCGTCGGTGAGCGTGATCGTGAGGCCCTTGTTGAGGAACGCCATCTCCTGGAGGCGGCGCGCGACGGTCTCGAAGTTGTAGGTCGTGGTTTCGAAGATCTCCGGATCCGCCCAGAATCGCACGGTGGTGCCGGTGGTCTTCCTCTCCTCACCCCGGATCAGCTCACCGGGCTTGGACGCGGTGTACGTCTGCTCCCAGTGGTAGCCGTCGACGTCGATCTCGACCTCGAGTTTCGTGGACAGCGCATTGACGACGGAGATACCGACGCCGTGCAGACCACCGGAGACGGCGTAGGCGTCCGAATCGAACTTGCCGCCTGCGTGGAGCTGTGTCAGGACGACCTCGACGGTGGGGGCACCGGAGGCGTGCATTCCGACGGGGATGCCGCGGCCGTCGTCGACGACCTGGACGCCGCCGTCCTCGAGGAGGGTCACGTCGACCTTGGTCGCGTATCCGGCCATCGCCTCGTCGACGGAGTTGTCCACAACCTCCCAGATCAGGTGGTGCAGACCGCGTTCCCCGGTCGAGCCGATGTACATGCCGGGGCGCTTGCGCACCGCCTCGAGTCCCTCGAGAACGGTGATGGACGAAGCACCGTAGTCACTCTTGCTCTTGTTCGACTTCTGGGCAGCCACGGGTGGGTAGCTCTCCTTCTCCGCCTCGGCCTCGCGCGCGTTCGCGCCACGCATGTCCACCCATCCTACTTGCAGCGACGACAAGCGCCGGGGACGACACAGGACGGGCTTACCGCCCCGCTCATTGCCACGCAGCGGCGATCACGCGGCCCGTCGCATCAAATTTGCCGCGGAGACTCCCGCTCGGCCGTCTGCCGGACGAAGTTCCCGGTCAGGCGGGCCAGCTCGCCGGGGTGGGTCCGCGGCGACCAGTGTCCCGCATCGAGCCGTTCCCGGTGCAGGTTCGACACCCACCGTTCGGTGTCCTCGTATCCCACGGGCCGCACCGCCCGGTCGCGGCCGGCCAGCACGAGCTGAACGGGCACGTCGGTGACGCGCTCCCGCGGCGAGTCCAGCCGACGCCGGATGTTGGCGCGGTAGAGCTTCAGGCCGTGCACCATGTCGTCGGCGAGGGTGGGCGCCGGCGACACGACGGACGGATCGGCGCGGTCGAACAGGCCGACGAAACGCGCCCAGTTCGGGGCGAGCACCCACCGCAGGACGGGGACCGGCACCCCGGGGAGCTGGAACGCCAGCGTGTACGCGGACGCGACGGCCTGGGCGAGCGGGCCGGCGAATCGGCCCGAGCGCAGGCTCCTGCGCATCCACAACCCCAGATGGTCCAGGTTCGGTCCGGACACCGAGGTGTAGGAGGCGATGCGGCCGGCCGCGCCGGGCTCGCACACCGCCTCCCAGCACACCACCGCACCCCAGTCGTGGCCGAGCAGGTGCACCGGTCCCCCGCCGACCGCGTCGACGACCGCGTTCAGATCCCGGACCAGTTCCCTGAGCCGGTAGTCCCGCACCCGCGGCGGAATACTCGAGGCTCCGGCACCGCGGTTGTCGTAGCGCACGACGCGGAATTCGTCGGTGAGCAGCGGCACGACGCGGTCCCACAGCGCGTGCGTGTCGGGCCAGCCGTGCACGAGCACGAGCGTCGGGCCGTGCGGATTCCCCTCGACGACGACCTCGAGACGGATCGAGTCGCGGGTGACGGTGAGTGTGGACACAGAAACCTCCCGAGTGACAGGAAGCGACGAAAACCGTTGAACAACAACAGTTTCCAGCGATCCGCCGATGGCCGTGCGAGACCCTTTCCGGCCTGGGCGAATTTAACGTAACACTCGGTTATAGATAAATCTACGGTTGCGGCTCAGCCGTACGTGTCGCGCGGTCCGCGACCGCGGATGTGCCGCTCGCCCTTGCGCCAGCTCGGCGCCGTCGGACCGGTGATCCGCAGTTCCTTGACCACCCCGTGCCCGACCGCCGCGGCGATCTTCGCGAGGATCTGCGCCTGCATCATCCGCAGCTGCGTCGCCCACGCCGTCGACTCCGCGGACACGTGCAGCACACCCTCGCGCAACGTCGTCGGGGATGCGTGCGCGGCGATGTCGTCGCCCACCACACGCGCCCAGCTGCCCAGCACCGTGCCCTCCGACACGTGACCGGACCATCCGCGCTGCTTCGCCAGGGCGTTCACGAGCGCACCGAACGGCTGCGGATCGCGCTCGTCGGGGCCGGGCCCGGACCATCCACGCCGACGACGACGCGGCCGCACCGGTCCCCGCGACGCACGCCCCTGCCCGACGGACTTGCCGCTGGCCTTGGCGGCCGCTCGAGCCTCCTCGAGAGCACGACGCGCAAGATCGATGCCCCGCAACGGTTCCTGTGGATCATCCTGTGGATGATGTGGAGAAACGCTTCCGTTCTCGTCGTTCACGGCCGCACCTCCTCGACCTCGGTTCGGGTCAGCACCGACAACCGGCCCCGCTCGGTGTCCTCGGCGCGCACCGAGAACCGGGTCCCCGCAAGCTCGGACGGCACGTCCTCCGGGACCGCCGCGGTGATCAGCACCTGCTCGGCCGACGCCGCGACCGCCGCGAGCGCGGTACGCCGCCGCCGGTCCAGCTCCGCGAACACGTCGTCGAGCATGAGCACCGGATCGGTGCCGTCGGACCGCAGCAACTCGAACGCACCCAGCCGCAACGCCAGCGCATACGACCACGATTCCCCATGGCTCGCATAGCCTTTCGCCGGCTGATCACCCAGCATCAACTCGAGTTCGTCGCGGTGCGGACCCACCAGGCAGACGCCCCGCTCGATCTCCCGGGTCCGGGCGGCGGCCAGCGCCGCGACGAACGCCGCCTCGATCGTCGCGCGGTCCCCGGGTTCGGGGCGGCGCGCCGGGTCCGCGAACTCCGGGGGAAGGGCGTCGCCGAGACTGCTGCGATAGCGCAGCAGCGCCGGTCGCGACTCCGGGGCGATCGAGCGGTACGCGGCGACCACGTGCGGCGCCAGATCGTGCAGCAGCGCGATACGCGCCGCAAGTAGTTCGGCACCGTGCGACGCCAGGTGCCCGTCCCACACGTCCAGCGTCGCCAGGGCCCCGGCACCGTCCGCCGAGCGGGCACCCCGGCGCAGGGCACCGCCGGCGGTCTTCAACAGCGCCGACCGCTGCCGCAGCACCTTGTCGTAGTCGGCACGAACGCCCCCCAGCCTGGGGATACGGGTTGTGAGTAGTTCGTCGAGGAAGCGCCGGCGATCGCCGCGGACCAGCGACAGGTCCTCCGGGGCGAACAGCACGGTCCGGAGGATTCCGAGGATCTCCCGGGGCCGCCGCGTCGGCGACTGGTTGATCCGGGCGCGGTTGCTCTTGCCGTCGTTGATCTCGACGTCCAGGGCCAGTTCGCGGCCGGCGTTGACGACGTGTGCGCTCACCAGCGCCCGTGACGTGCCGGCGCGGAGCAGCGGCGCATCGCCGGACACGCGATGCGAGGTCAGGGTCGAGAGGTAACCCAGCGCCTCGAGCATGTTGGTCTTGCCGTGGCCGTTGCGCCCGAGCAGCACCGTCGGCCCCGGAACCAGGTCCACCGAGACGGCGTCCCAGGACCGGAAGTCGCGCAGTGAGAAGGTGCGAACGTACACGGGCCGCTCACCTCGTCCGTGCCGGTCAGCCCGGCAGACGCACGGGCATCAGCAGGTACGTGTAGTCGCTCTCCGGCGCGGCGAAGGTGCCCGACGCGTCCGGCTCCGGCTCCTCGTCGAGAGCCGGGCGCAGCACCGCCGGACGGCTCGACGTGGTGAAGCCGAACGAGACCTTCTCGGTGTGCAGCGAACCGAGCCCGTCGAGCAGGTAGCCGGGGTTGAACGCGATCACGAGCGGCTCGCCGTAGAACTCGGCCGGCAGCGATTCCTCGGCCCGGCCGGCGTCGTCGCCACCGGCCGACAGCAGCAGGCCACCGTCGGCGAACTCGAGTCGCACCTGGGCACCGCGCTCGGCGACCAGCGCGACACGCTTGATCGCGTCGACGAGCGGCGCGATCTCGACGGTCGCCATCGCGGTGTGCTCGGTCGGCAGCAGCTGACGGAACTTGGGGAATTCGGCGTCGAGCAGGCGCGTGGTGGTGCGGCGGCCGTCGGCGACGATGCCCAGGAGCCCGTCCGCACCGACCGCGGATCCGCTGCCCAGCGCGAGCTGGACGGGCGAATTACCGGAACCACCAACGGTTTTTGCCGCCTCGGAGAGAGTCTTGGCGGGAACCAGCACCGCCGAGCTGGTGGATTCCGCGGTGGGCATCCACTCGACCTTGCGCACCGCGAGACGGAACCGGTCCGTGGCCGCGAGGACCATGTCGGTGCCGTCGATCTCGACGCGGATGCCGGTGAGCATCGGCAGCGTGTCGTCCTTGCCGGCCGCGACTGCGACCTGACTGATCGCTTCGGAGAACACGTCGACGGGCAGCGACCCGGTCTGCTGCGGCAGCTCCGGCAGCTGCGGGTAGTCCTCGACGGGCATCGTCGGCAGCGAGAACTTCGCGCTGCCGCAGTTGATGAGCACGCGGGTGCCGTCGAGCACGACGTCGACGGGCTTGTTCGGCAGCGCGCGGGTGATGTCCGCGAGCAGCTTGCCGGACACCAGCACCTGACCGGGCGTGATCACCTCGGCCGAGACGTGCACCTGCGCGGAGACCTCGTAGTCGAAACCGGAGACGGTCAGGCCCTGCTCGTCGGCCGCGAGCAGTACCCCGCCGAGGACCGGGACCGGAGGACGCGACGGGAGGCTGCGAGCCACCCAAGCGACAGAGTCGGCGAAGTCCTCGCGAGCAACACGAAACTTCATGGTTCCAAGCTCCATCTGCCGGTGGATCCTCTCGTCCGAGCTGACGTGCTCCAGTGCACGTCGGGGGGCTGCCAAGTCCTTAGAAGTCTGACACAGGGCCCCGACACCGAAAGGTGGCATCGGGGACGTCGCTCCACGGTATGCCTTCGACTGCGGCTTGGAAAGCCGAGGGCTCGAGCGAGTCGGCGCTCTCGAGAGGCCTGTGGACTCGAGTGCTCCACACCCCCTGTTTTCAAAGAGTTTTTCTTGAAAGAAACTCAAAAGCAGTAATAGGGGGTGTGGAATCTGTGGAGTAACGACCGTCTACGCTGGTGACGCGCGGTCCGACGGGGTGGATGACTCGAGGATGAACTCGAGGACTACTCGAGGATGAATGTGAACATCTCGAGACTATCCACGATCGGTGCACCGTTCGTCCACAGAGATTCCACGTTCTGCACATGCTAGTCCACAGGTGTGAGGATGTTTTCCGATCTCGAGATTCGGGATACCTCACAGGTGTGCAGAGCCTGTGCACGGACTGTGGACGAACGAAAACGGGCCCGGACTCGAGAGTCCGGACCCGTTCGATGTGAGTGTCTCCGTCAGCGCTTGGACCGCTGCTTGATGCGTGCCGTGAGCTCCTGCACCTGGTCGTAGACCTTGCGCCGCTCGGTCATCTCCTTGCGAATCTTCTTGTCCGCGTACATGACTGTCGTGTGGTCGCGGCCGAACGTCTGCCCGATCTTGGGCAACGACAGGTCCGTCAGCTCCCGGCACAGATACATGGCGATCTGCCGTGCCTGTGCCAGTGGCCGTGCCTTGCCGGGGCCGCACAGGTCGTCGATCGACGTACCGAAGTACTCCGCGGTCACGGCCATGATCGTGGCCGAGTTGATCTCGAGAGCCGTCGAGTCCGGGATGAGATCGCGCAACACGACCTCGGCGAGGGTGAGATCCAGCGGCTGCCGGTTCAGCGACGCGAACGCCGTCACACGGATGAGGGCACCCTCGAGTTCCCGGATGTTGCGTTCGATCCGGCTGGCGATCAGCTCGAGTACGTCGTGCGGGACATCCAGCCGGTCCATCCGGGCCTTCTTGCTGAGAATCGCGATGCGGGTCTCGAGTTCCGGCGGCTGCACGTCGGTGATCAGGCCCCATTCGAACCGCGTGCGCAGCCGCTCCTCGAGGGTCGCGAGCTGCTTCGGCGGACGGTCCGAGGACACGACGATCTGCTTGTTCGCGTTGTGGAGGGTGTTGAAGGTGTGGAAGAACTCCTCCTGGATACCTTCCTTGCCCTCGATGAACTGGATGTCGTCGACCAGCAGAATGTCGGTCTCGCGGTAGCGCTTCTTGAATGCCACCTTGCGGTCGTCACGAAGGCTGTTGATGAAGTCGTTCGTGAACTCTTCGGTGGAGACGTACTTGACCCGCATGCCCGGGAACAGCCGCTGCGCGTAGTGGCCGGCGGCGTGCAGCAGGTGGGTCTTCCCCAGGCCCGACGCACCCCAGATGAACAAGGGGTTGTAGGCGCGGGCGGGTGCCTCCGCGATCGCGACCGCCGCGGCGTGGGCGAACCGGTTCGACGCGCCGATGACGAACGTGTCGAAGGTGTACTTGGCGTTGAGGCTGCTGCTACCGCCCGACGGCGCCGGAGTGCTCGGCGCGGGCGGCTGGGTGAAGTACGACGGCCACGACTCGCGGACGGCCGTGATGGCCTCCCGATCGTCGTCGACCTCCTCGAGTTCGCCGGCCTCCACCTCGAGCACCTCGTGGTCGAGGGACGACAGACGACGGTGCCGGAAGGGCTGAGCCATGTCGCGTGGGCTGGGCTTGCGGGTGCGGGGCTCGGCCGGCCGGGCATCGAGCGGCAGCCCCTCCAGGGGCAGGGTGTCGCGCGGGACCGCGTACGGGTCCTCGCCGGGGTCGCCGGTCTCCTCGGTCGCTTCGATCCGCACGCCGAGGCCTTCCACACGATGGCCCAGATTACGGTTGAGCGAGCGCAGGATCGGCTCGCGCAGATCCCGCTCGATGGCCTCCTGCGCGAACGACGACGGGACCGAGAGCAGGGCGAATCCCTGTGCGAGGGTCAGCGGTTTGACCAGCGCAAGCCATGCTTTCTGGCCTTTGGTCAGCGCACCGCCGTCGGCGGTGAGTTCGGCGACGACGTCCGACCACACATCGGCCAGCGCGTTCGGCTCGTCGGTCACGTAGCTGTCCTCCACAGTTCCTGGGTTCGAGTTTCCACACAATTATCCACAGGTGTGGACAAGCATCGTGTCACGCCCTGCTGCGGGTCGCGGAGGTCGCAGGGCGCTGGTGAACGATCTGTTCGAGTGAACCGGCGGGTCCGGGTGACTCCCGATCGGCGCCGGGGTCGAGTCATCCCTGTCGATGAACCCCGTGGGACCGCGGCTTACCGCTTCGGTCAGGGTCGTTCTCGAGTGAGGCACGAAACCGGCGGGCGGGCACATCGCCGGTGGCACGGCAGCACACATCGCCGGTGACCCGGCAGCGCACATCGCCGGTGACCCGGCAGCGACAACAGTCGGTGGTGCGCGTGAACCTTCGTCCCCTGCGAAGCCATGAGGGGAGCCTACACCGCAGGTGACCGTCGTCACATGCATTGCGTGACATGGGGAACCGCAGGCAGGCGGCGTGTCGGGTTGCGTCCGCCGAGGTGGCGCGGTTTGATTTCGCACCCCGCTCCGAGTAGCCTCGAACAGTCACTCATACGGCAGTGACGGATCCGTGCTGCGTCGCTGCACAGCCGCGTTCGGTACGGGTCATGCGATTTCCGAAAATGTTAGACCGCTGACGCCTGCGGGCGTCACAGAACTTCGAGGAGTGTCGACCGTGGCCAAGGGCAAGCGGACGTTCCAGCCGAACAATCGCCGCCGCGCGCGCGTTCACGGCTTCCGTCTCCGGATGCGTACCCGTGCGGGTCGCGCGATCGTGTCGGCGCGTCGCCGCAAGGGCCGCGCCTCCCTCACCGCCTGATCCCGGTAACGGGAGCTCGGGGTGCTGCCTGAGCCGCACCGCCTGCGCCGTCGCGCGGACTTCTCCGAGACAGTCCGCCACGGGCGCCGGCAAGGTCGGCGCGATCTCGTCGTACATGCGATCGAGAGGGATCGGTCCGAGTTCGTGGTGAACAGCGACGGCCCGCGTTTCGGGCTGGTCGTGAGCAAGGCTGTCGGGCCGGCGGTGATTCGACATCGAGTCGCCCGCCGGCTTCGTCATATCTGCGCCGGCATCGTGAACGATGTTCCGTCCGACGCCGACATCGTCCTTCGTGCTCTGCCCGGTGCGGCCACCGCGACCTCCCGCGATCTCGAGCGTCAGGTCCGTTCGGGCCTCACCAAGCTCGGCCTGTTCGCGGACTCGGGGCAGTCGGCATGACTGCCACCTGGTCGAAGATCCGCTCGGCGCCGGCCCGGGCACTGATCTTCTGCATCGAGCTGTACCGCACGTACGTGTCGCCGACACGGATGCCGACCTGCAGATTCACTCCCACGTGCAGCGAATACGCCGTCGAGGCGTTGCGCACGCGAGGAGTCGTCGTCGGATCTTGTCTGGCGATCGTGCGACTGCTCAAGTGTGCGCCCTGGCACCCTGGTGGGTGGGATCCGGTGCCCGAACGTCGGCCCCGCTCGCCCGGCCGAGTTCTGGACGGGCGAGCGTAGACCTGAGACCGACGCCGTGGGTGGCGATCATGGACGACCAGAGGAGTACACAGAGCCGTGCTCGACTTCATCTACTATCCCGTGTCCTGGATCCTGTGGTTCTGGCACAAAATTTTCGGCGCCATCCCCTTCCTCGGTCCGGACAGTGGTGTCGCATGGGCCTTGTCCGTGGCGTTCCTCGTGTTCACGCTGCGGGCGATCCTGTACAAGCCGTTCGTCAAGCAGGTCCGCACGACGCGGCAGATGCAGGAGCTGCAGCCGCAGATCAAGGCGCTGCAGAAGAAGTACGCCAACGATCGCCAGCGGCAGGCGCTCGAGATGCAGAAGCTCCAGAAGGAGCACGGCTTCAACCCGCTGATGGGCTGCCTGCCGGTCCTGCTGCAGGTGCCGGTGTTCATCGGTCTGTTCCACGTGCTGCGGTCCTTCAACCGCACGGGTACCGGTGTGGGGCAGCTCGGTCTGGACCCGGTGACCAACGCGCAGATCGGTAACTACGCGTTCAGCCCGGAGGACGTGCAGTCCTTCTTGAGCGCTCGCCTGTTCGGCGCCCCTATCTCGGCGTGGATCACCCAGCCGATGGCCTCGCTCGAAGCGTTCGCACCGTTCGGTGGTATCCCCACCCGTTGGCAGATCGCCGCGGTCGCGATCCCGCTCATGGTCATCGCCGGTATCGCCACGCACTTCAACTCCCGCGCGTCGGTTGCGCGGCAGAGCGCCCAGGCCGCTGCGAACCCGCAGGCCGCGATCATGAACAAGCTGGCGCTGTACGTCTTCCCGCTCGGTGTACTCGTCGGTGGCCCGTTCCTGCCGATCGCCATCCTCATCTACTGGGTGAGCAACAACATCTGGACCTACTGCCAGCAGCACCTCGTCTTCCGCAAGATCGACCAGGAGGAAGCCGAGAAGAAGGCGGCCGCGGTCGCGCGTCGCAACGAGAACGCGCCGAAGCCGGGCGCTCGGCCGGATCGTGCGAAGAAAAAGGGCGCGAACCCCGCCATCGCCGACAATCCTGGAAGCGACGAGAACGAACTGTCTCTCGAGAAGCCTGTGAGCGACGAACCGGAGAAGCCCGCGGGCGGATCCGGGTCCGCGACGGCGAAGAAGCAGGGCGGCTCCAAGAACTCCAAGCGCAAGCGGCGCTGACCGAAGTAGAAGAGGGCGAACCATGGCCAGTGACCTGGACAAGGCACAGGAGGACATCGACGTGACGGCCGATTCCGCGAGGCTCGACGCGGACCTCGACACCGAGGACGACGACTACCTGGTCGAGGAAGGCGAAATCGCCGGCGACTACCTCGAACAGCTTCTCGACGTGCTCGACTTCGACGGTGACATCGACCTCGATGTCGAGGGCGATCGCGCGGTCGTGAGCATCGACGGCGGCGCCGACCTGACGAAGCTCGTCGGCCGGCAGGGCGAGGTGCTCGACGCGCTGCAGGAACTGACCCGGCTGGCGGTGCAGCAGGCCACCGGTGAACGCAGCAAGCTGATGCTCGACATCGCCGGTTGGCGTGCGGGCAAGCGTGCGGAGCTGACCGAGCTCGGCACGGCCGCCGCGAAGCGCGTCCTCGAGACCGGTGAGCGCGAGTCGCTCGCACCGATGACGCCGTTCGAACGCAAGATCGTGCACGACGCCGTGGCCAAGATCCCCGGGGTGTCCAGCGAGAGCGAAGGCGCCGAGCCGCAGCGCCGCGTCGTCGTCATCAAGGACTGAGCGCCACCGGCATTCGGTGAAAATCGACAGCGGAGGGGCACCGACGGTCACGTCGGGCCCCTCCGTTCGTGTGTGACCCCGGTGTTCCGGGGCAATGGGCGGTAGGGAGAGGATGTTTCACGTGGAACATGACGAGGAACGCGTCCTCGAGGTCGCGCATCAGGTATTCGGCGAGCGGTTCGCTCTCGCCCAGGAATACCACCGGTCCTTGTCGACCGACGGCGTCGAACGGGGTCTCATCGGACCCCGTGAAGTCCCGCGGTTGTGGGACCGGCACCTGCTCAACTGCGCGGTGCTCGGTGAGCTCATCGAGAAGGACGAGAGCGTCGTCGATGTCGGCAGCGGGGCCGGACTCCCCGGCATTCCGCTTGCGATCGCGCGTCCGGATCTGCGCATCACGCTCGTGGAACCGCTGCTGCGTCGCTCCGTCTACCTTGCGGAGTTCGTCGAAACACACGGACTCGAGAACGTTCTGGTCGTGCGCGGGCGCGCCGAACAGCCCGGGGTTCTGCAGGAGGCGGGTGGCGCGGACGTCGTCACGTCCCGTGCGGTCGCCCCCCTCGCGAAACTCGCCAAGTGGTCGCTGCCCCTGATCCGGGTGGGTGGCCGGATGCTCGCGCTCAAGGGAAGCTCCGCTGCCGAGGAAATCGAACGCGACCGGGACGAACTCGAACGACTCGGTGCCGGCCATCTCGAGGTGCTCGAGTGCGGCGTCGGATTGCTGGAGACACCCACCATCGTGGTGAAGGCCGAACGGATGGCACGCCAACCGCGGCGGCGCAAGAAGAAATAGACGCGCACGTTCCACGTGAAACATCGACCCCTCCCCTACCCCACCAGGTGGCGGAGGGGTCTTTTCGTGCCACCGAATTCCTGTGGTTCGTGTTGCTACCGAACTCGAGGTTCGACACATACGAGAAAACCTCGAGTCCCTCGAGCATCTCGAGCTCGAGTAATTCTCTCGAGATCGTTCGGGACGACTTCGGAACGCCGAATGAGGCGAAATCGGTCGCGTGCGCGGTGGTACCGGGAGGTCGATTTCATTTCGTCACTGTGACGCCAGTTTCGGGTGCTGCAACTCCGGATCGCCATGTTTGTATACCGAAATCTTTGAAAGCCAATAGATTTGGCTAGATATCTGTCGAAAGTTGTTCCTGCAAAGAGGCTTTCGATGGATCGCCCTATCCGCCCGCGGTGGAGCGGTGACGGGCACCTCGGCGACAGCTCTCGGAGTGTCGTGTTTCACGTGAAACACGGGCGCGGCCCCGCCATGTTTCACGTGAAACAGAAAAGTCGGCAGTGTCACCGTGTGGCCCTAGAATGCGGGATGGAATACTGAACGAAAAGAGGGGACCAATGCGACGGCGGTGGTTCGACGGACCTCGGGCGTCGCATCGAGATGTGCAATCTCGCGCCTCAACCACGTCAACGCCGACCGTCCCGGGTGCGGGTCGACGATAAAGGAGCGTTCAATGTCGGGTGGATCCGAGTCTGCTGTTTCACGTGAAACCGAAGCTATCGACGACGAATTCTTCCCGGTGCCGTTCGACGGAATCTCCGCGGCGGACA
>NZ_JADZGH010000262.1:0-1116 GCF_015865005.1 Rhodococcus sp. CX | reverse complement strand
CCGCAGACTCTCTGCCGAAGCCGACCGAACGACGGATCTTCACCGTCGCGAATCAGAAGGGCGGCGTCGGCAAGACCACGTCGACCGTGAACCTTGCCGCCGCGCTCGCGGTCCAGGGGCTGACGGTGCTCGTCGTCGATCTCGATCCGCAGGGCAACGCCAGCACCGCGCTCGGTGTCCCCCACTACTCGGGGGTCGCGTCGAGCTACGAGGTGCTGCTCGGTGAGGTGAAGGCGTCCGAGGCGGTCCAGCAGAGCCCGCACAGCGAGAGGCTGTTCTGCATTCCCGCGACCATCGATCTGGCCGGCGCGGAGATCGAACTGGTGTCGATGGTCGCCCGCGAGAACCGGCTGAAGAACGCGCTGACCGCCGCTGCTCTCGGCGATCGCGACTACGACTACATCATCATCGACTGCCCGCCGTCGCTGGGTCTGCTGACCGTCAACGCGCTCGTCGCGGCGAAGGAAGTGCTCATCCCCATCCAGTGCGAGTACTACGCCCTCGAGGGCGTCGGTCAGTTGCTGCGCAACATCGAACTCGTCCAGTCGCATCTCAACCCGGAACTGCACGTCTCGACCGTGCTGCTGACCATGTACGACGGTCGCACCAAGCTCGCGGATCAGGTCGCGGCCGAAGTGCGAGCCCACTTCGGGGACGCGGTCCTGCGGTCCGTCATTCCCCGCAGCGTGAAGGTTTCCGAAGCTCCCGGGTACGGAATGACCGTGCTCGACTACGATCCAGGTTCGCGCGGTGCGATGAGCTATCTCGACGCCGGGCGCGAACTGGCGGCGCGAGGTCACGACAAGAATCAGGGGAACGAATGAGCGCGACACGCAAGGGAGGTCTCGGACGGGGTCTGGCGGCGCTCATCCCGACCGGGCCGGTCGAAGCACCTCCGGTACCCGCGACGGCTCCTGCCGGAACCGGGACCGCGACGGCACCGACGGTACCCGCTCCCTCTGCGCCGGCTCCCGCCGGGAACGCGCCGAGCAAGAACAACACCACCGGCAAGACCGCTGCGGCGCGTAAGGCGAGCGGTGTGTCCGGCATGACGATCCCGTCGAGCGGCCTCGGATCCGCCGCCGCCGACGTGATCATCGGCGACGGAACCACCCC
>NZ_JADZGH010000031.1:25557-38604 GCF_015865005.1 Rhodococcus sp. CX | reverse complement strand
GCGGTGCGGTCCAGGCGATTCCCGCGTCCTCCGCCGCCGCGGCCAGCGCCGCCTCACCCCGCGCGAGCGCCGCCACCGCCGCCGTCACCGCGGCGGCCGCGCGTTCGGTCTCCTCGGTGCGCTGCGCGAGCGTGGCCTGCGCCCGCCGGGCATGCTCGCCCTGCGCGATCGTGGTGCGTTCGAGATTCGCGACGGCCTGCGCCAGGTCGTCGAGCTGCTGCTTGCCCTCGTACGCGCTCGAGCGTTGCAACGCCTCGAGATTCGCGCGGGCCTGCTCGAGTTCCCGCTCGGTCTCGGCGAGTTGCTGCTCGACGCTCGCGCGTTCGGTCCCGGACCGCAGCCGGTCCGCCGCCGCGCCGTGCAGCGTCTCGATCCCGGCGTCGACCGCCGCCAGCCGCGCCGCGACCTGCTCGACGTCCGCCCGCGCCTGCTGCCGCAGATACTTCCCGTACACGGTGACGAACCGCTGCGCCGCCTCGTCCGCCGCCGACAGCGACTCGAGCACCCGCGCGACCTCCTCCATGTCGGAGAACGAGCGGGCCGCCTCGAGCACCAGACGGTCGTCCAGCGGCCGCAGACCGTCGGTCAACGCCTGCGACAACCCCTTCGGGTCGAGATTCTTCGCCAGCTGCGGCCGCCGCAGCGTGAGGATCAGATTGATCAGCTGCTCGTAGCGCTGTGCGCCGAGCCCGAACAGCCGCGCGTCGATCGCCGCCCGGTAGTCCACCGGCCGATCCGACACCGCGTCCGCGCCGACCTCGTCGATCAACTGCTTGCGGGTCAGCGGCCGATCCTCGGCGTCGAGCAGCGAGAAGTCCACCCCGACCCGGCCGTCGACGACGAAATACCAGCGGGTGACCTTGTCGTTGCCGCGGGTGGCGCGCATCCCGATGCCGACCGTCACGGCCTCCGGATCGTCACGGTCGCCGCGGCAGAACTCCATCCACACATACGAATACGCGCTGTCCTGCCCGCGGTAGAGCAGGTTCGACCGCATCGTGCGTTCCTCACCGGCGAACGGGTTCAAACGGCGCGGCTCGATCCGGCCGTCGAACACGAACGGGAACAGCACCTCGAGGGCCTTGGTCTTGCCCGACCCGTTCGGGCCGCGCAGCACCAGGCGCCCGTCGGCGAACGAGAACTCCTGGTCCCGGTAGTCCCACAGGTTGATGATCCCGGCCCGTGTCGGCCGGAAACGGGCACTGCTCATGACAACTCCGCCTCGCTCGAGTCTCCCGGATACAGATCGATCTGCGGGTCCCGCTCCCGGACGGTGACCGTGACCCCGCGGTAGCGCGCCAGCGCCGGCAACGCCAGCACCCCACCGGGCACCCGCACCACCAGCCGCAGCTTCTCCAGCAGATCCAGCGCCGCCGCGGCCAACCCGGCCGGATCGGCCTGCCACTGCGCCGCGAACGTGCGCCCGTAGGCATCGACGAGCTGCCCGACCGTCGAGGCCAGCCAGCCGTCCTCGATGAGCGGATGCAGCGCGGCCGGCCGCTCCTCGGCCGGCTCCGGCGCCGGATCGGACCCCGAACCCGCGCCGTCCTCCACGGCGAGTGCCGCGAACACCCCCGCCGCGGGGATCGCCGCATCCACCGCCGCCACCAGCGCCTCGTGACCGTCCGGCGGCAACGGCATGCGCAGCAGCCCGGCGTCACCGTCCTCGGGCACCCCCGCGTCGAGCACCCGGGCGCTGATCTCCCCGGCCAGCAGCAACGCCAGCTGCGCCACCGACCCGGTCCCGGGAAACCGCAGGTCCGACAGCCGACCCGACGAATCCACCAGCGCCGCACCCTCGGCGCGGCGCTCGGCGACGAGACCGGTCAGCAACTCCACGTCCGCCGCGGTCCGCGGCAACGCCAACTGCAACGCCTCCGCATCGTCGAGCTCCTCCGCGTACAGCACCGGACGTTGCACCAGCGCCCGCCGCACCCGCCGCGCGACCTCCGCCGTCGCAACCGGACGTTCCGGATCGGCCGGGACACCCCCGTCGGCCAGCAGCCCACGCACCGACCGCAGATGCTGCAACACCCGCGGCGGCCGGAACAACGCCGTCACCACCGCCCGGTCGATGTCGTACAGGGCCTCACCGACCTCCGGGTCCGACGCCCACCGGCCGGCATCCCCGTCGGCCAGGGTGATCGCACCCCGCGTGCACAACCACGCCACCGCATCGACGAACGCATCCCGGTCCGCGGCCCGGTCCGCCGCCAGCTCCACCCCGTCGACCTGCGACGCCTCCGCCGCCACGTGCCCGGCCAGCTCGGACAGGCTGATCTGATTCCCGGCCCGCCCCAACGCCGCCAGCGCCAACGCCAGATACGCGTAGCGCCGCCGATCGAACGGCCGATCCGACACCGTCGACGTACCTGCCCCCGGGTCGAGCCGATCCGCGACCGTGAACAACCGGGCCGTCGTCTCGGTCACCTCGAGCCGATACCCGAACGCCTCGAGCAGATCCGCGCGCAACTCCGTCGCCCACCGCCGCACCAGCGGCAGCGCATTCGGATCCGGATACGACACCGTCACCAGATGGTGAGTGAGAATCAACCGCACCGCCCGCTGGAACGAATCCAGCTCGAGCGACGGAATGCTCCGCGCCTTCACCGCACGTCCACCGACAGGCCGTCCAGATGCAACCGGCCCCGCGCCGTGTGCACCACCATCGACTCCGCGCTCGGCGTCAACGTCAACGTCACCCCGTTCCCCGAACCCGTCGCCGCATCACCCACACGGGCACTGATCGGCACCCGCGCCGACAACGCCGCATCCAGCAGACCCAACAGCACCTCGGTCTCGGCCTCCGACAACTCCCGCTCCCGCACACCCCCGGTGGCCAGCGACGCCGCGGCCGCCGCGCGGCGACGCTGCGCCGCGAGCTGCACCTCCCGCAGCCGCCGGATCCCGGACTCGTTCCGCACCACCTTGCCCGGCGCCCCCGCCGACGGGGTCCGGCCCGTCTCGGCGAGCGTCCGGGAGATCTCCACCGGCGGCGCCTCCCACCACGACATCCCGATCGGCACCGCCTCCGCATCCGCGTGCGGCATCGCGAAATGCCGCGGCCGGCCCAGATCGAACACCACCCCGAACAGGGCGTGCGCCGCCTCCTCGCTCGGCGCGGCCGCGAACCAGCCCGCCAGGTGCCGCAACTGCGACTCCCGGCTCACCCCGCCCTTGCGGGTCTCGGTGACACGCCGCAGCAACGCCAGCACCGCGGCGATCGCGCTCATCGTGCCCTCCCGCAGCCGATCGGCCTCGCTCGGCGCCGACCCCACCCCGGCGAACCAGTGCTCGATGCCGCGCCACCGCGACCGCCAGTCCGCCTCCCGCTCCTCGACCGGCAACAACACCCGTTCGTCGTGGGCCGCAGCCCGCGCCAACAACTGCTCGACGCCGGTCGCCTGCACCCGCTCGAGCGCGGCGGTCAGCTTCGGCGCGAACCGCGCCAGATCCGAACTGAACTCGCGCATGTGCATCAGCAACGCGTCCTTGTGCGCGAGGAACACCTCCGGTGTGATCTCCGTGGTCCGCACCATGTCACCGAGCACGAGATAGAACCGGGCCGCCCGTTCGGCCATGTCCGACAACGTCGCATCGAGCCGCATCAGCTTGCGGATGACCAGCTCCCCGTCACCCGCCTCGTTCGCCGCCGCGAGATCGGTCAGATCCGCCAGCAGATCCGCCAGCGCCAGCCGCGACAGCGACGCATCCTCCCGCGGCCGCTCAGCACGTCCTCCACCGCCCGGAACGCGTGATAACCGGGCCGGGTGAACTGATACACGAAATGCCGATTGCGGTACTCGGCGAGCGTCGCCGCCCGCGTCCCGTCGTAGCTGCGCTCGAGCAGACCCCACGCGTGCAGCTGCTCGAGCAGCGGCGTGACGTCCTGCGCCGACAACGCCGCCGCCGGATCGTCCCCGCCGATCCGCCCGAGGATCGAGGCGACCTCCCCGGCATGCAGCAACACCACATAGTTGGCGCGGGCATGGTCGAACGCCCGCAACACCCACAGATATTCGGTGCGCTTCTCCGCGGTCGCGAACGAGAACAGCCGCAGCCGCTCACCCCGCGCGATCGGGTCCTCGACCCCGCCGGGATGGGACTGCACTGTTTCACTCACCGTGACAGGGTAGGCGGACCGGGCCGCCGCACCCGCATCACCCGCCGACCGTGTCGGACTACGGCACGACGAACCACTTCCCGAACGGCACGATCTGCCAGGGCACCGGTTCGGCAGAGTCGCCACCGCACGGTGCTCCGACCCGGAACATCACGACGACAGGCAAGCACGCCCGCATCCCGATCCGGCGGTCGCTCCGATCGACGACCGTCCGTTCCGTGGATCAGTCCCGGCGTTCGAACGTGATCAACAGGCCCTCCACGCCACCCGGTCCGACGCGTCCCTTGATGTCGGCGGAAGTGATCGCCTTGAGCTGCCAGCCGTCTCGCGCGTGCTCGTTGAGAACCTTCTCGAGCTTCTCACCGGAGAGTTTTCCGCCGAGCATCTTCTCCCGGAGCTCGACCACCTTGTAGGAATACACGTTCCGAGTCCTTCCGTCCGGGACACCGCTGACGGCGAGCGTACCCCGCAGCACTCAGCGTCGAACTGCCTTCGCGATGGTCACGAACCGCGTCACGCGATCGCGTTGCTCCCTGGTGAGAGGACCCCGAGCCTCGTCGAGCGTCCACCGCGCGTTGATCACCGACCGCACCACCACCCAACCGCGCGCCCGTTCCTCGTCGAGCTCCCCGGCATCGACCACCGCCTCGAACCGGCGCAACAACCCGCCGCGGACATCGCCGGCCAGCTCGTCCCACCGGTTCCACAACAGCGGCGCCGGCTCGAAGTTCCGGTCGCCGGCCAACGGTTTCGGGTCGATCGCGAGCCACGGCCGACGCTCCCCGGCGAGAACATTCCCGTAGTGCAGATCGCCGTGCAGCATCACCGACGACGCGCCCTCGTCGGCTGTCAGCTCCCGCGCCAGCGCCGCGGCCTGCTCGACCAGCCGGTGAGGGATCGGAACATCGCGGGGCAGCCGTTCCAGAATCTCGGCCTCACGCCCCATATACGCGGACAACCGCCGCAGCCGCGGGACCGCCGGACGGTGCAACCGCCGCATCAGCTCGCCGGCGATCCCGCACGCCTCCACGTCCCACAACCCGGTCAGATCCTCGGAACCGAGCCGCTCGAGCAGCAGCGCGCGGCGCGCGGGATCGGCCCGGACGAGTTGGGCCGCGCCGTCGCCGTGCCAGTGCTGCAGCGCCAGGTGCTCGTGTGCCGCCCCCTCGTCGGGGAAGCCGACCTTCAGCACGGCCAGGTCACCGGAGGCGTCGCGCACCGGCAGGACCAGCGACCGGTGCCCGTGGATCGCGGCGCCGTCTGGCGTCAACCGCCACTCGTCGACGATCCGGGACAGCAGTCGCGGCGATCCGTCGACCCAGGCGGCCCACTCGGGGCCACCGTTTACGGCTCCGCGCGGGTCCGGGCTCAACCCGCGTGCGCGGGTGCCGGTTCTGCCACGACCTGCACGGGTCGGGACCCGGGATCCGGCGAGCGGAAGGGCAGCGGGTCGACGGTGACCGCGGCCGGCCGGGGCTCGAGACCGTGGGCGCGCTCGAGGGCGACGAGGGCGTCGTCGAGGCGGTCGAGCAGCGGTTGCAGGTGCGGCAGGCTCCGGCTGCACGAGGTCAGACCGAAGGCGATGGAATCGTCGGTGCTCGTGCAGGTGATGTTCAGGGCCTGGCCGTCGACCGGAACGGAGAGCGGATACACCGCGTCCACGCGCGCGCCGTTCCAGTACAGCGGGTGCGCCGGGCCGGGCACGTTGGAGACGATCACGTTGAAGGGCGGTCGCGGCAGCGCCCGGTTCCTGGTGAGCATGCCGACCGCCAGCGGAGCGACGCCGAGTGCGCTGGTGGCGAGCCGGGACAGCGGGGACATCCCGTGCATCGCGTCCTTGCCCTGTCCCATCGACGCGGACACCGCCGCGAGCCGCTCGGCGGGATCCGCGACGTCGGTGGCCAGATTGCACATCAGGACGCCGACTTCGTTGCCCGAGCAGCCCTTGTCGGGCCGCAGGCACACCGGCACCATCGCCACGAGCGGCCTGTCGGGCAGCTCGCCGTGATCGCCGAGGAACGCGCGCAGGGCCCCCGACGACATGGCGAGCACGACATCGTTGACGGTCGCGTCGGCGGCTTTCGCCACCGCGCGCAGCCGCTCGAGCGGCCACGACCGGGCCGCGAACCGGCGGGTGCCGGAGATGGGCACGTTGATCATGGTGTTCGGTGCAACGAGAGACAAGGAACCACCGCGGCCGTGCAGCGCCCGATCGACCGTGCCGACGAGTGCCGGGACGAGACCGATCGCCTCCCCGGCGGCGGCCCGGATCGTCTGCATCGCGGCCTCGGGCAGACCGAGTGCGGTCCCGCCGGTGTGGGTGCGGCTCGGCGGCTCGATCGGTTCCCACGGCGCGGGCATGCCGGTGCGGTCCGGATCCGGGCTCAGGGCCCGGCGCAGCAGCTTCATCGCGCCGACACCGTCGGCGAGCGCGTGATGGATCTTGGTGTAGACCGCGAGGCGGCCGTCGGCGAGACCCTCGATGAGGTGCACCTCCCACAGGGGGCGGTGGCGATCGAGCAGGGTGCTGTGAAGCCGCGAGACGAGGTCCCACAGCTCGTCGAGGCCGCCGGGCCGCGGCAGCGCGTTGCGCCGGACGTGGTACGACAGCGAGAACTCGCGGTCTTCCTCCCAGGCCCACTGGCCGAGCGTGCCGAGCGACCGCGCCGCGCGTTTGCGCCACAGCGGATCGACGTGGTCGTCGCGGACCGAGTCGGTGAACCGGGCGCTCAGGTCGGCGGCGGTCGTGCCGTCGCGAGGCTGCAACAGGATCAGGCCGCCCACGTGCATGGGGCGATCCCGGGTCTCGCCGAGAAGGAACATCGAATCGGTCGGCGACATCGGTAGACGCATATGGATGTGTTTCCTCCGCTCGGGTTGCGAGCAGGTCGTGGCGGGTTCCCCTGCGACCCCGCCGGAATGTGCCTCGAACCATGATTCACATCACAGCTGTGTGACACGACACAATTTGTACGGCATCCGAGCGGGTTCCGCCAAACCGTAGGGTCCGATTTCGGAGCGGTGGGGGCTTTCGTCCGAATTCGAATGCGTGAAGGTCGGCTCAGGGGGTCGTGGAGGCGTCCCGAGCGGCGGGCTGGAACAGCTCGATGAGGTTGCCCGCGGGATCGGCGAGCAGGATCTGGCGGCCACCCGGCCCGGTCACCACCTCGCTGCGGAACTCGACGCCGTCCCCGCGCAGGCGGGCGATCTCGGCGTCGAGGTCGCCGACGACGAGATGGATCCGGTTGCGGCCCGGACCCGCGAACTCCGTCGGCGTGGCGCGAGCCCCCGAACTGGCCGGGCCGGACAGCAGCAGGCGCAACGAACCCCGGATCACGTCGGCGAAGGCGGGGGCGGGGTTGGTGAGCACGGTGAAGCCGAGACGGCGGGTGTAGAAGTCGATCGCCGCGGGCACGTCGTCGACGAGGTAGCGGACACTGACGTAGTCGTCGGAGGTGGTCATCGGATACTCCCTGTCATGGTGGGGGTGGTGAGAGTCGCGATCAGGTACCCGATGCGGGTGTCGATCTCGGTGGCGGTGGCCCGGAAGGCCGGATAGGTGTCCTCGTCGGCACCGCCGGCCGCTGCCGGATCGGGGATGCTCCAGTGGATCCGGCGGGTGTCGTCGTCGCCGAACTCGGGACAGACCTCGCGGGCCTTGTCGCACAAGGTCACGACCGTGCCGAACCGACGACCTGCGAGGGCGTCGAGATGACGGGGGCGCCGATCGCCGAGGTCGATCCCGAACTCCTCGCGCAGCACCCGCACCGTGTCGGGGTGCATGTCCGGTTTGGGTCGGGTCCCGGCGCTGATCGCCTCGACGACGCCGTCGGTGCGCCACCGCAGCAGCGCCTCCGCGATCGCGGATCGGGCACTGTTGCCGGTGCACACGAACAACACCGGTGCCGGGGCCGGGGAGGGTCGAGGGGGCGCGAGGGTGCGGCCCAGCGCCGGATGCAGGGCGGCGCCGGCGCCGGCCAGCATCTCGGTGCACCGGTCCAGGTCCAGGTGGTAGTAGCTGTCGCGGCCGTCGAAGCTGCTGCGGGTGGCCCGCACCAGGCCGCCGTCGCGGAGCAGGCGCAGGTGGTAGGAGATCAGGTTCTGCGGCTCCCCGATCAGGGACACCATCTCCCGGACCCGGTGGTCGCTGCCGGACAGCATCGTGAGCAGCTGCCACCGCACCGGATGCGCGGCGAGCTGCACGAAGGACGGAACGGGAAGTGCCGACGCCATAAACCCAGGATATCACCGATACATCAAATCGATTTGATGTAATATGCCGCGTCAGGACGGCGCCGCCCCCGTGGACCCGCGCACGACCAACTGGGTCGGCAGCACACTCGCGGCCGGTTCCACCACCCCCTCGTAGGTCTGCCGCCCGAGCATCTCGATCGCGCGCGACCCCGCATCCTCGGTGCGCTCGGCGAGCGTGGTCAGCGTCGGGGTGCACAGGTCGGAGCCGAAGATGTTGTCGAATCCGACGACGCTGATGTCCTCCGGGACCGCGACCCTGCGTTCGTGCAGTCGGCGCAGCACGCCGAGCGCGAGCATGTCGTTGTGGCAGACGACCGCGGTGGCACCGGCGGCCACCGCCGCGTCCGCCGCCGCGGCACCGCCGCCCAGCGTGGGGGAGTAGGGGCCGAACCGGCGCACCTCCATGTCGCGTTCCTGCGCCGCCGCGCGGAGACCGAACCAGCGCCGGGCGCCCGACCACGATTCGGGAGGGCCGCCCAGAAAGATCAGGGACCGGTGTCCGAACGACGCGAGGTGGTCGACGATCTGGCGGGTACCGGAATCGTAATCGGCCACGACGCAGGAGAATCCGCGCACTGCCCGATTGACCAGCGTGATGGTGTTCAGTTCGGCGGCGCGCCGGAGGTCGTCGTCGGGCATGCGGGAGGCGCTGAGAACGAAACCGTCCACGGCCGGCCCGAGACGTTGGAGCAGCCGCGCCTCGGTCGCCGCGCTCTCCTGCGTGTCCCCGAGCACCAGGGTGCGTCCCGCCGCGGCCGCCGCGCGTTCGGCGCCCTTGATCACCCCGGCGAAATAGGGATTCGTGATGTCCGGCACGAGCAGGGCGAGGGTGTTGGTGCGCCCCGACTCGAGCGCGCGGGCCATCGGATTCGGGGAGTAGCCGAGCTCGGCGGCGACCTCGAGCACGTGCTCGCGCGTGCTCGAGTTGACCCGGCCCGGGTTCGTGAACGAGCGGGAAACGGTCGACGCGGCGACCCCGGCGGCCCGGGCGACGTCGGTGATGGTGGCGCGCTTGCGCGGGTGCCGAGCGGCCGGTTCGGAAGCCATGGCGCAAGTATGGCAAAGAATGGCAAACGATTGCCGTGTGACCTCGGCCACCCCTAGCGTCGGAATCGACCGACAATGACCATGCGACCGACGGAAGCAGTCTCATGACCCAAACAACGACCGTGCAGCGGACGCCGCGCAAAGCGGCGCTCGCCGCCTGGAGCGGCAGCGCCCTCGAGTACTACGACCTCGCGATCTACGGCACCGCCGCCGCGCTCGTGTTCCCCACGATCTTCTTCCCCGAGGGAAACCGCGCCGCCGCCACCGTCGCCTCCCTCGCGACCTTCGGCGTCGCCTACATCGCCCGGCCCTTCGGCTCCTTCCTGATGGGACACGTCGGAGACCGCTACGGCCGCAAGAAGATCCTCATCGGCACCCTCCTGCTGATGGGCATCTCCACCTTCCTCGTCGGATGCCTGCCCACCTACGGTCAGGTCGGCCTGCTCGCCCCGGCGATGCTCGTCGTCCTCCGGCTCCTCCAGGGAATCTCGGCCGCCGGCGAACAGGCCGGCGCCAACTCGATGTCCTTCGAACACGCCCCCGACCACCGGCGGGGCTTCTTCACCAGCTGGACACTCAGCGGCACCCAGGGCGGCCAGGTGCTCGCACCGGCGGTGTTCCTCCCGCTCGCCGCGCTGCTGTCGGACGAACAGCTGCACGCCTGGGGCTGGCGGATCCCGTTCTGGCTCAGCGCCGTCGTCGTCCTCGTCGGATTCCTCATCCGGCGCACCCTCGACGAGACACCCGAATTCCACGCCGAACAGGAACACGCCGAGGTCCCGCGCGCACCGCTGTCCCTCCTGCTGCGCGACCACTGGCGCGGCGTCCTGCGCGTCTTCTTCGCGTCCTTCATCGCGATGGTCAACACCGCCTTCCAGGTCTTCGCCCTCAACTTCGCGACCGACGACGAATACGACATCGGCATCGACTCCAGCACGATGCTGTGGCTCGCGATCATCGCCAACGTCATCGCCGTCGGCACGATCCCGCTGTGGGCCATGCTCTCGGACCGGATCGGCCGCAAACCGGTGTTCCTGACGGGCCTGATCGGCAGCGCCATCCTCGTCACGGCGTTCCTGTGGTCGATCTCCCGCGGCGACGTCCCCCTCGTCCTGATCACCGGAATCCTGCTCGCCGGCGTCGTCTACAGCATGCCCAACGCCTGCTGGCCCGCGACCTACGCCGAATACTTCCCGACGAGCGTCCGCCTGTCCGGAATGGCGATCGGCACCCAGTTCGGTTTCGCCCTCGCCGGTTTCACCCCGGCCATCGCCGGCTCGCTCATGAACGGTGACGCGGGCAACTGGTATCGCGTGGCCCTGTTCGCCGCCGGAGCCGTCGTCATCGCCGCCGTCGCGGTCGCCACCGGACCGAACGGAACCCACAAGATCGCGACCCCCGACCTCGGCTCGACACCCGAGACACACACCTCGCCGGTCCCGGTCGGAGCGCCGCGATGACCACCCGCCCCACCATCGCGGTCCTCAACGGACCCAACCTCAACCTGCTCGGCCGGCGCGAACCCGCCCTCTACGGCACCGCGACCCTGGACGACATCGAGAAACTCTGCGAACGGACCGCGGCCGACCTCGGCTACGACCTCGACTTCCGCCAGACCAACCACGAGGGCACCCTCGTCGACCACATCCACGACGTCCGCGAACGGGTCCGCGGCCTCGTGATCAACGCGGCGGCCTACACCCACACCTCGGTCGCCGTGCGCGACGCGCTCGCGACCGTCGCCGCACCCGTGATCGAGGTGCACCTGACCAACGTCCACACGCGAGAGCCGTTCCGGCACCTGTCGTACATCGCGCCCGTCGCGACCGGCGTCATCGCCGGGTTCGGACCCGCCGGCTACGAATACGCCGTCCGGCACGTCGCGGCACTGAACGGCCCGGCCGCCCTGGACAACCACATCGAGGAACGACACGATGCCCACCACTGACCACCCCACCTTCGTCCTCGGCCTTGTCGGCGCCGGCATCGGCGGCTCCCTGACCCCCGCCATGCAGGAACGAGAAGGACACGAATCCGGCCTCGGCCTCGCCTACCGGCTGATCGACGCCGAACGGCTCGGCTTCGGCCCGGACGAACTGCCGCAGGTCCTCGACTGGGCCCGCCGCCTCGGCTTCGACGGACTCAACATCACGCACCCGTTCAAGCAGCGCGTGATCGACCTGCTCGACGAACTCACCGAGGACGCCGAGGACCTGGGCGCGGTCAACACCGTGGTCTTCCGGGACGGTCGCGCACTCGGCCGCAACACCGACTGGTCCGGTTGGGGCCGCGCGTTCCGGCGCGTGCTGCCCGACGCGGTGTCGGACCGGGCCGTGCTCGTCGGCGCCGGCGGCGCCGGATCCGCCGTCGCCTACGCGCTGCTCGACCAGGGCGCGGCGCACGTGTCGATCGTCGACGTCGACACCGACAAGGCCCAGCACTGCGCGACCCGCCTCGCCAAACGATTCGGCGACGACCGCATCACCGCCACCACCGATCTCGCCGGCGCGCTGGCCGGCGCGCAGGGACTGATCAACGCGACCCCGACCGGCATGACCGGCCATCCCGGGCTGCCCGTGCCCGCCGACCTCGTCCGCGGCGACCTGTGGGTCTCCGACGTCGTCTACTTCCCGCTGGAAACCGAATTCGTCCGGCTCGCCCGCTCCCGCGGGTGCCGCGTCGTGCCCGGAGGCGGCATGGCGGTCTTCCAGGCGGTCGGCGCGTTCGAATATTTCACCGGCCGCAAACCCGACGCGGACCGGATGCTGCGCCATTTCGAGGAGCTGACCAGCTGATGCACCGTGGAATCGCGACCGTGTCCCTGTCCGGGATTCTCGAGGAGAAACTCGAGGCTATCGCCGCCGCCGGGTTCGACGGTGTCGAGATCTTCGACAACGATCTCGTCGCATCCCCGCTCCCGCCGCAGGAGATCGCCCGCCGGTGCGCCGACCTGGGTCTGACGGTCGACCTGTTCCAGCCGATCCGCGACGTCGAAGGCGTCGATCCCGCACGATTCCCCGCCGTCCTGCACCGCGTGCGCCGCAAGCTCGAGGTCGCGTCCGCGCTCGGCGCCGGCACGGTACTCGCGTGTTCCAACGCGCTGCCGGACGCCGTCGACGACCCGGACCTGTCGGCCGAGCAACTGCACGCGGTCGGGGAACTCGCCGCGTCCTTCGGAATCACCGTCGCGTACGAAGCCCTGGCCTGGGGACGGCACGTCGATCGCGTCGGCCGGGCGTGGGCCGCGGTGCTCCGCGCCGACCACCCCGCGATCACTCTCGCGGTGGACACCTTCCACATGCTCGCGCGCGGCGACGACGGCTCGGCCCTCGCCGGGATCCCCGGTGACCGCATCGGGTTCCTCCAGGTGGCCGACGCACCCCTGCTCGACATGAACGTGCTCGAGTGGAGCCGGCACTTCCGGTGCTTCCCCGGCCAGGGCACGCTCGACGTCGCCGGGGTCGTCGCGGCCGTGCTCGAGGCGGGCTACCGCGGACCGCTGTCCCTCGAGATCTTCAGCGACGTCGTGCGCGAGGCCGATCCGTTCGTCACCGCCCGCGACGGAATGCGATCGCTGGTGTTCCTCGAGGATCAGCTCGGCGAGCGCCTGTACGGACCCGTCC
>NZ_JADZGH010000031.1:6943-25547 GCF_015865005.1 Rhodococcus sp. CX | reverse complement strand
TCGTCGAACTGTCCGACCCCACCGGATCGGTATATCCCGGCCTGTTGTCCGGACTGGGCTTTCACGTCGCGGGTCGGCATCGCACCAAACCCGTCGTGTGGTGGCGCAACGGCGGCGCGCACGTGGTGGTCAACGAAGCAGCACCGGGCCCCGCCGCGACCGCGTTCGGGCTGGTCGCGCCGCCGGTCGCGGACGTCGCCGAGCGCGCCGCGGCACTGTTGTGGCCCGCCGTCGACAAGACGCGAGGTGAGGGCGAGGCCGACCTGCCGGGGATCACGTCGCCGTCCGGCCTGCACGTGTTCGTCAGCGCCGAACCCGGCGAGACCGACGACTGGCACACCGACTTCGTCGCCGACGACGAGCGCGCACCGGATAACGGGTGGCTCGGGCTCGACCACCTCGACGTCGCCGTCTCCGCCGATCAGCTCAACGAAGAGCTCTCGTTCTTCCGCACCTTGTTCGGCCTGCACCCGGTGAGTTCCGAGGAATACATCCAGCCGGAGGGACGGCTGCGCATTCGCGCGCTGCGCGCGGAGAAGGGCGATCTGCGTGTCGCTCTCACCGTTTCCGACAGCGGCGCCGGAGCACAGCAGCACGGCATCACCCAGATGGCGTTCGCGACACCCGATGTCGTCGACGCAGTGCGGCGCATCCGTTCCCGCGGCGTCGAACTGCTCAGCCCACCCGACAACTACTACGCCGATCTCGACGCTCGCTTCGCCCTCGATCCCGATCTGCTCGTCCTGCTCCGTAAGCACGATCTGCTCTACGACCGGAACGCCACGGGAGAGTTGTTGCACGCCTACACCGTCCCGGGGGAGGGCGGTTTCCAGGTCGAGATTCTGGAACGTCGCGGCGGGTACGACGGATACGGATCGGCCAACACCCACGTCCGGCTCGCGGCCGCTCGACGTAGCTGACGTACCGGGTGGCGGCCGCGCATCGGCCGCCGGATCCCCCGCCGACGCAGTACGCTCGTTCATCGGAAGTTCTCCGGAAACGAGGAAGATGACCGGTCGCGAAGTACATGCCCAGGCTCGTGGCGGTGCCGACTCCGGTGCTGTTGCCCGCGCCTTGGTGGCCGAGGTCGCCGAACTCTCGGTCACGCGGCAAGGCGAGATCGCGCAAGCCATGATCGACCGGCTCACCTCGGAAATCGGCGCGATGTCCGCGGATCGTCCGACCCGGGGCGCACTCGACCGGGCCGCGTGGGACGGCGTCGCCGTCATCACCCGGTTCCTGCGCGACGACCTCGACGAGATCGAGATCCCCGACGCGTCGTACGGTCTCGTCCGGACGCTCGCCCGGCAGGGACTACCGGTCACGGTCGTGGATCGGAGCAATCGCCTCGCACAGGACTGCATCCTCCGGTGGTGCCTCGAGGTGCTCGCGGGCCTCGGCAACGACACGGAGGCGGTCATGCAGGCGGGCGTGATGATCCTGACGAAACTGTCCGCCGGCATCGACGGGGTGTCCCAGCGCCTGCTCGGGGTGTACGAGGCCGAGCGCGACATGTGGCTGTTCAACCGCAACGCGTCCCGTTCCGCGCGGATTCACGACATCCTCGCGGGCCGCCCGATCGAGGTCACGGACGCCGAAGCCACCCTCGGCTACCGTCTCGGCCAGCACCACCTGGGCGTGATGGTCTGGACCGACGACACCGAGACCGCCGACAACGAGCTGACCGAACTCGAACAGGCGGTGACCACGCTCGCGGACTATTTCGGGGCGGGAAGCCGGGCGCTGTTCGAACCGTTCGACGAACACACGGGCTGGGCGTGGATTCCGCTCGGTGGGGTCTCGCAGGTCGAATTCACGGAGCTGACCCCGATCGTCGCAGGCTGGGAGCGCCCGTTCATCGTTTCCTTCGGAGACCCGCAGGACGGAGTCGACGGGTTCGTCCGCACCCATCGGCAGGCCGCTCAGGCCAGATCGGTGGCGCAGGCCTCGCAGCTGCCGGGACCGCGATTCGTTCCGATCAGCGCGGTCGGGGCGGTGGCGTTGATGTGCCACGACCTCGACGCGGCCCGGTCGTGGGTCGGTGAGGTCCTGGGGCCGCTCGCCGCAGACGATCTCGGCGCCGAGCAGCTGCGTCGTACCCTGTTCGAGTTCCTCTCCAGCGGAGGCAGTTACATCGCCGCGGCGACCCAGTTGCACATGCACCGCAACTCCGTCGCGTATCGGATCAACAAGGCCGAAGAACTGCTCGGCCGGAGCGTGCGGGAGTCCCGGCTCGACCTCGAGAACGCCCTGGCTCTGTGCCATTGGCTCGGCTCGGCCGTGCTCACCGCGCCGACCGCGACTCCCGCATCGGCCAGGTGAACGAAGATCCCCGGCCGCCGACACCCCGCCTAACCGGCGGCCGCCATGCGGCTCGGAACGGTGGCCCGGATGAACTCTCCGATCTCGCCGATCGCCTGCAGCGATTCGGGCAGCAGGTCGGCCGCGGCCTGGAAGACGTGCACCTGCCGGTCCCAGACCTGCAGTTCGCATCGGGTGCCGGACCAGGCGAGGCGATCGGCGATCAGCTCGGCGTCGACCAGGAGCAACTCGTGTGAGCCGACCTGGATGAGGACGGGCGGCATGCCCGACAGATCCGCGTCCACCGGGCACACCCGGCCGGGCCTGTCGGACCCGGCACGCACGCGGGCGTCGCGACGGTAGGACAGACCGGCCAGCCCCTCGAACGCATTCCCCGGCAACAGCGCACAGCGTTCCGCGTTCGAATGTCCCAGCTTGCGGCTGGGATCCAGCTCCGTCAGCGGCGAGAGCGCCACGATGGCCCCGGGCGCCGGCAAGCCCCGGTCCCGCAGAGCCAGCGGGATCATGAATGCCAGGTAACCGCCGGCGGAGTCTCCCGCCACGACGATCTGATCGGGCCGGTAACCCCGGGACAGCAACCACTCGTAGGCATCCACCCCGTCGTCGACCGCATCTCCGATGGAGTGGGCGGGCAGCATCCGGTAGTCGACCGCCAGCACCGCTGCCTCGGCCTCCGCGGAGATCCGGGAGACGAGGCGCTGGTGGCTCTTCAGGCCACCGCACAGGAAGGCGCCACCGTGCATGTACAGAACGACGCGCTCGTCCCCGGCCCCGGGCGCCTCGACCCAGGACCCGCCACAGTTCGTCAGGACGACCGGACGACACCGGGTTCCCTCGATGGGCGGTAGCAGGGTTCCGGCGAGGTCGAGCAACCCGGTGGGCCACGGCAGTCCGGGGGCGCGGCCCCACAGTCCGAGCAGTGGTCGCAGCGTCATCCGCATCGACCGTGCCAGAAGCCGCGCCTGCAGGCTGGCACCGCGGAACTCCCGGCGCAGAACGGCGGTGGGTTCGTGAAGGCCATGGTGCATGCGGTACGTTCGGGGCCCCTCGAGCAGGTGCGACGGCGCGTGCAGGTGAGGTCCGGTGGTCATGTGAATGAACTCCTTACGGGGGAACTCGTGCCCACTCGATCGATCCGCAGGAGAAGCGACAGGGGCCGAGTGCGACCCGTCCACCGGGTTGCACCTTCCTGTTCGACGGTAGGAGTGTCCTAGGGAGGATTCACCGGTCTGCGTGCACACTGAATGTTGCGACGCTTGGGCGGAGCGCACAGTGTCGTCGTCGGTCCGAACGCGGTCGACGGCGTGACGGTCCTCACCCGAGACCTCGTGCGGGACGAACCTCACATCGCAGCGCTGGACGGGGCCGATGTTCTTGTGCGGACAGCCCAGCGCGCCACCGGCTCTGTGTGCCGGCAGCCCGAAGGAATCCGGACGGAAGCGACCTACCGTCGAATGAGGGTGACGACGGGAGTCCCGCCGTCACCCTCGATGGGGACAAAACACAGCCGACGCGGTGCTCCGGCTGTGTCTTGCAGACGATCCCTATCGCGGAAAGGACCTCGATGGCCGCCGACCTCGACCCCGTTCGCCCGGGCTCCACGACGCGCAACGCCCTGACCATCCTGCGGTGCGACGACTGCGACACCCACTTCGCACCCCAGACGCCGAAGTGCTCCTCGTGCGGAAGCGCGGAACTTCAGTCGGTGTGTTGTTCCGGTGCCGGCTCGATCGTGTCGTGGAAAGTGCTGCACCACGCGTCGCACGGACGGCACCGCGACCAGGAGCCGTTCACGATCGCGATCGTCGAACTCGACGACGGACCATGGGTCTACTCGAAGATCGAAGGTTCGTTCCCCGATACCGCCGACGCGCCGGTACGGGTGGAATTGCGGTCCGCCCGCCCCGCCGACCGGTTCCCCGTGTTCGGGGTCTGCGCGGCCTGACTCCCTGCGCCGGCCGCTCGCAGGCGGTACCGGTCGCTACGCCGGGGGATGCTTCTCCTTCTCAGTGTCTTGGTTCTTGGTGTCTTCGGCGACGTTCTCGGTGCTTTCGGTAGCGCGAAGAGCACGGGCGGCCGTGAGTTCGGTTCGCAGTTCGGCGATTTCGGCGCGCAGTTCGTCCCCGCGGTCGCGCGCGGCGGCCTCGGCCGCCGCCGACGACGCGGCCGCGACGCGTGCCTGCTCGAGGTGATCGCGCAGGTCCGCGCTGCGTGTGCGCTCGGCGCCCAGCTCCGATTCGACGCGTTCGAGCGCGGCGGACTCCCGCTCGAGCGAAGCGCGGACGCGCGCGAGTTCGGCGCGCGTGTCCTGCAGGTCGGCGGCCAGGCGATCGCGCTCCTCACCGGCCCGCTCGAGTAGGTCCCGGGTCTCGGTGATCTTCGCGGTCAGCTCGGAGACGGTGCTCCGCAGTTCCGCGGTGATCTGCTCGTGCTCCTCCTGCGTATCGGCGAGCTGTTCCTGCCAGCGGCTCAACGTCGCGGCGTGCTCGTCGGCCATCCGCGCGAGTTCGGCGTGATGCGTTTCCCGAAGCTCCCGGAGCTGCTCGGCGTGGGCGGCGCGGGCGTCGGCGAGTTCGGCGTCGACGGCACTCACCGCAGCATCGGCGTTCTCGCGATCCTCGGTCGCCTGCGCCAGCTGCTCGCGCAGGCGGACGATCTTCGCGTCCGCATCGGCCTTCACCTTGGCAAGTTCGGTCGAGGCCCGGTTCAGCTGTGCTTCGAGCGCCGCGGGATCGGTGAGCTTGTCGACGGCTGCCGTGATCTGCGCCGCGACGGCGTTGTACTGCTCGAGGCTCGCCGCGGTCAACGCGCGCAGTGACGACACCGCCGCCGCGAGGTTGCTCGCGCCTTCGGCCGGATCCGCGGGGGAGGTGAGTTCGGCGAGCTGGGCCGCTTCCTTCCGCTGTCGTTCCCGTTCGCGGTGTGCGCGCACCCGATCGGCGGGGGAGGCGTACTTGCGCGGCCTGCCGACGCGCGGCTTCGACTCCTCGACAGCTTCGTTCTCGCCCATTTTCGGCCCCTTCAGCACCTTGAACAACATTTATAACATAACAATACACGTAACGCTACTTGAAACGAAACGAAATAGAATGCCAAATGTCGCCAAAACTGCAGGTAGCGACGGGTGCTCTTTGCAGGATGGGTGGTTGTTTTGTCTTGGGTTTCGGAAATCATGTTCTAAGCATGCGTACATGCATATGTCCGCATGTATTCCTTTTGATCGTCATAATCCCCGCTTATGACGATCAAGGTCGCGCGGGGCTCGAAAAACTGGGTAGGGGTGGGGCACGCCCGGCACCGCAGTGCCGGGCGCCCCTGGGGTGCCGGCGAAAAATGCCCTTCGACCAGGGGGAATGGGCTGCGAGCGTCAGCCGATGCGCACATCCGGCCACGGCGGCCGGCGGAGAATGGCGAGGGTGGCGATCGTGGCGGCGACCAACCCGATCAGCTCGCCCGTCAGCGCGATCCGCGTCCCGTCGACCGCCGCTTCCCAGCGGACCTCACCGTGGTGAACGACGTAGACCCCCAACGGCTTCGGAACCGGCGCCGCATCGTTGCGCCGGAACCAGGGGCGCCGGAGGTCCGTCACGGTGATGATGGTGGTGCCGTCCGCCGTCTCGTGCGGTTCTCCGTAGACGCGGGCACCGGCGGTCGGCAGAGGATCGGCGACGGCGTGGATGTTCATGGCCCTCCCTCGAGAGGTGGTGGGTTGTCCGGTCGACACGCCGATCCATCGTCGCATCGGGCGGTGCTCCACCGCGGTGGATACGGTGCGTTGAGTCGGACGGGGCCGGGACGAAGGAGAGTGTCACAGTGACGAAAGATGACGGTGGCGCGGAACTGGTGTCCTCCGGCGCTCCCGCGCCTCCCGGACCGGCCGGGGCGCCACCGAATCTCCCGGACGGCGCCGAGGATGCGATGCGCCGGCTGCGCGAGAAGGCGTCCTCCGACAACACCCGTGCCGCGCACACCGCCGACTGGGACAAGTTCGTCCGCTGGTGTGAGGGATCCGGAAACACCCCGCTGCCCGCGTCGCCGGAACTGCTCGGCTGGTATCTCACCGAGAAGTCCGGCGACCTCCGTCCCGACGGCCGGTGGGCATATGCGCCGTCCACTCTGGCGCGGTGGGTCGCGACGATCAACAAGGTGCACGCTCTCGCCGGCCTGCCGGTCCCGGGGCGGAACGAGACCGTGCGCGATCTGCTGCGGGGAATCCGGCGCAGTCGCGCGACCCCCGCCGCTCGGCGCACGCCGCTGCTCACCGAGGACGTGCGGGCCATCGTGGGGACCATGCGTGCGGCCTCGACCGGGTTCGCGGACCGGGTCGCCGAACGTCGCGATTCGGCGTTGCTGCTCATGGGGCTCGCCGGTGCGCTGCGACGCTCGGAACTGTGCGGCATCGCGGTCTCCGACGTCGTCGCGCACCGCTCGGACGGCCTCTACGTCACCATCCGTCGTTCCAAGACCGACCGCGACGCCCACGGCCGCGTCGTCACGCTGCCGTACGGCCGCGATCCGCAGACCTGCCCGGTGTGCGCGTACCGGCGGTGGCGCGAGGTGCTCGACGTGTGGGACGACGGTGGTCGTGCGGCCGCGGTGTCATTGCTCGAGGATGCGGTGGACGAACTCGGCGACCACCACTGCCGCGGCCTGGCGTCGAAGACGGCCGGCCCGGACCGTGCCCTGTTCCGGCCCGTCCATCGCACCGGGTCGATCGGTTCGGGAGTCCTCACCGGCCAGTCGGTGCACTCGATGATCCGGCGGCGGGCCCGCCAGGCCGGGTTCAGCCCGGAACTCGTGGCCACGCTCGGCGGGCACAGCCTGCGTGCCGGATTCGTCACCCAGGCGGTGCGCAACGGCGCCACGACGCAGACGATCATGACGCAGACCGGGCACGCCGACGAACGGATGGTCGCGCTCTACAGCCGCCACCACGCGGGCCTCGTCGGCAATGCCGTCACCGAACTCGGGCTCTGAGCGGAACCGTCACAGACCCCGTCCGACCGGCCGCCGCCACCACGACTCGTCCGCCTCCATGCGGGACCTCAGATGGTCGGCCGCGTCCGGATTGCGGAACGGTCCGGCCAGCAGATCCGCGTAGACGTGCGCGGGTGCGACGAACCGCAACCCCTCCCGCCGCTCCATCCGGTCGAAGACCACCGGCGTCCACGGGATCGCCACCACGACGTCCGCGGCGCGGTCCACCGGGCGCAGCCCGAGGGCGGCGGCGAACTCGTCCGGATCGTCGGCGTACACCTCGAGCAGATCCGTGGGTGCGTAGTCCGTCGCACCCACGCCGGTCAGGGCATACCCGAGGTCGATACGCTCGGCGAGCTGGGTCCGCACCGCATCGAGCCCGTCGGGTGCGGCGAAACTGCGAGTGGCACAGGGCTTCCGATCCGCCGCCCACGCACGCAGCATCGGTTCCCAACGCACGGAGGTGACAGGGCCGCGGGGGATCCGACGGATCAGTTCACGTTCGGTGAGGACCTCGACCACCCGGTACGCGGCGCCGGTGGATGCGCCGGACAGCCTGATCAGCTCGGGAACCGACATGTCGCCGACGTGGTCGGCGAGCGCCCGCACGACCCGCTCGGACGGTTCGCCGGTCAGCACGCCCGAGGGCCGGCCGGGCCCGCGCCACGGATCCGCGTCGGCACCGCGGTTGCGCACCCAGATCGCGGGCCGGGCGGCGACGAGTGTGAGATTGCCGGTCGCGTCGGCGTAGGAGATGCCGTGCTGGTCGAGCTGGCGGCGCACCGGATCGGACAGGTAGTGGGCGCACACGAACCCGCGGTCGGACTCGGTGAGTTCGGCCGCGATCCGCGCGATGTCGCCGCTGAGTACACCCCGGGACGTGATGACGGAATAGGAGACGGAGTCTCCGTCGGGCGCGGTGACGAGGATGCGTTTGGGTGCTTCGGGGGAGCGGGCGCGGTCGGCGGTCACCGACCACCCGAGGGGAAGGCAGGCCTCGAGGCTCGCTACCGCGCGGCGATAGATGTCGATGTGGCGTTCGGGGCGAGGGCCGACGACCTCGACCGATCCGGTGGAATCATCCGCAACAGTCACACCCATCACAGTACTCTCTCTGTCTGCAACGGAACAGCAAGAATTTCAGAATCAGTGTCCGGTGCGGGCCCTTGGTCACCAGGATGGCCTCGGGGGGAGGCGGCTGCGCCTGTCGGCGCGGAGGAGGGGAACGCGATGCGATAGTTTCGACGCCATGAGTGACAGTCTCGGTCGGTACGCGTTCATCCAGGCCACGTGGCATCGCAGCATCGTCGATCAGGCCCGGGTGGGCTTCACCGACGAGATGGTGGCGCTGGGGCATTCCACGGACTCTCTGGAGTTCTTCGAGGTGCCGGGTGCTTTCGAGATCCCGCTCCATGCCCGCCGGCTCGCGCAGACCGGGCGCTACGACGGCATCGTCGCGGCCGGGCTGGTCGTCGACGGTGGCATCTACCGGCACGATTTCGTCGCGACCGCGGTGATCGACGGCCTGATGCGCGTCCAGCTCGACACGGACGTGCCGGTCTTCTCCGTCGTGCTCGTGGAAGTTGTGCGGGGTGAGCACGACGAACACGTCGAGTACTTCACCCGGCACTTCGTGAAGAAGGGCGCCGAGGCGGCGCGCGCCGTCGATGCGACGGTGAAGTCGCTGCGGTCGCTGCCCACCGAGTAGGGCCTCTACGACTGCGTTCCGTACGTCCCATCCGGACAAAGAATCCGGTCGGGACGGAACCCTGGAATATCTCGAACTGATCACCCGCTCGGCGCGCCGCCCGTTCGAAACCCACGCCGTCCTGAAGCGTATGGCTCATGCGCTATCGCAGTCTCCAACTGTGTCTCGCCGTCGGAGCGTTTGCCGCGGGATCGGCCCTGGCATCGACCACCACCGACTCGTTCGCGTTCATCACCGGTGGCAGCAGGATCGGTCTGCTGTTCTCGGGCGGCGCCGTCGGCGTGACCCTGGGCGCATTCATCGCTGCAGTGGTCGCCTGGGGCGTGCGGGTTCCGTCGCATCGTGCGCTTGCGGCCGCGGTCGGCCTCGTGCTGATGGGTCTCTCGGCGGCCCCGTGGGGAGGCGAGTACGGGGTGTTCGCTGCAGCGTCCGGGGCGGGCCTGCTCCTCGGTGCCCTGGCCGCGACCGTTCCGTCCCTCGCTGCGGGGCACGGTCAGATCGCCGTCGCTGCAGGAGCTCTCGCGGGGATCCTATGTGCCGAACCTCTTGCGCGGATGGAACGCGAGTCGTCTCCACGCCGGTATGTTGACTATCTGCCGGCGTCGTCCGAGCCCGACGTGGTTCTCCTGGTGCTCGTCGCAGCCGCGGTGCTCGCCGTCTTCGTGCTGATGTGGCAGGCGGACACCGGGACCGCCCCCACGGAAGACGTCCGATTGCGGGGGAGGGGAGTGCTGGTCGGGCTCGTCCTTCCCGCGGTCTGGCTGATCCTGCACTGGCGTTTCGTCGGGTCGGTGAGCGGCCTGCACGGAACCACGGTGTTCTCGGGCTGGTGGTGGGGTGGGCTGGCTCTGATCCCGGTTACGCTCGCCGTCGCCGCCTGGATTCCGGGTCCGGCGGCCGCTGTGCTGCTCGCCGGGACGGCGGTGGCGTTCGTCGGTCCGAGCGAACTCGCGTGGTACACGGAGCGGTGGTGGACGCTGCTGCTTCCGGTGGTGCCGGCCGCGCTCGGGTCGGTGGTGGGCATCCGGGTACGCTGCCCGTGGTTCGGCATTGTCGGACTCGTGGTCGTGGCCATGACCGGCCTGGTGGAGAGCCCGGCGGGGGACAACATCCACCGGGTCGCCGTGCTCGTTCTGTTCCCCCTCGCGGCCGCGTTTCTCATCGCCTCCTGCCTGCCGTCGGAGCCGACGATCGCGGTAACGGCGCTCATGGCCCCTGCGGCGATCCTCGTGCCCCTGTCCGCGAAGTACGGGTGGACCGCATACGCACCGTTGCAGGGGAAGGGGATCGCGGCGACGAGCAGCGACGGCCACCGGGTGTCGGTGATGGTGGTGGGAGTCTCGATCGTGGTGTTGGGCATGGGAATCGATTGGTTGCGGCGGCGTCCGGCCGGGGCACCGAACAATCCGGGAGACGATGTGACCGCCGAACCCTGACGGGACGGACGATCGGGGTCCCGTGACGCGAGGAGCGTCAGGGTGCCGAGTCTCGGGAATGCCGGGGGATCTCGGCTGCGGTCACGTCGGCGAGTCGTCGGGCGGTGTCGAGATGCGGAGTGAGGCGGGTCTTGGTCATGGCGAAAGCGGTGCCGGTGGCGGTGTCGGCGCAGACGTAGCTGCCGCCGCCCCCGACCCAACCGAACGTGGTGGGTGTCTCGTCCGGCGGAGCACCGAGGCGGCCGAGGGGATAGCCCAGGGCCATGCGCGCATAGTTTCCGAATACCTGGTCGGTGCCTTCGAAAGCCGGCGCCGTCACCTCCTCGAGTCGGCGTGAATCGATGAGCCTGCCGTCGAGGACCGCGGCGTGCACGGCGGCGATTCCTCGCGCGGTGAAGGTGCCGACCGAGGGGATGTCCGCTTGCAGGATCTCGGGACTGTTGCCCAGGGCTGCGGTGGGCTGCCTTTCCCACGGCGAGAGAATGCCGTCGTCCGGGGGAAGTGGTTGCGGTACGGAATCTTCGAGCCGTGCCAGTCGATCCAGGTCGGTGCGCGGCACAGCGAAATACAGCTCACCCTCGAGACCCAGCGGTGCGGCGACCCAGTCGCGGAGGAGTTGCCGCATCGCTCTGCCGGTAGCGCGGCGTGCGATCTCGCCGACGAGATAGCCGAAGGTGTACGAGTGGTATCCGGTTTCGGCCCCGGGGCGCCAGCGTGGTTCGGCGTCGGCGATGGCGGTGCAGACCCGCTGCCAATCCGGCAGGTCGGCCGGGCCGATGTCACGAGGCATGGCCGGTATCCCGACGGTATGGGTCAGCACGTGACGAAGAGTCGCGGTCTCCTTGCCGTGGGCACCGGACTCCGGCCACAGGTCGACTACCGGTGTGTCGTAGTCGAGGGCGCCGGTCCGCACGAGCAGGTGAGCGATCAGTGAAGTCATGGTCTTGCCGGCGGAGAAGCTGAAGAACGGGGTCTCGGAGGCTACTGCGCGCCCGGTTCGGCTGTCGGCGACGCCCGCGACGGCGTCGACGACCAGCGTGCCGCGGTGGTAAACGGCAACCTGTAAGCCGGTTTCGGCTCCGGTGTCGACGAATTCGTCGAGCAGACCTCGGATCCGGTGCTGCAATGCCGACATCGCTCTCACCGGCTCGGCCATGTGTAGCGGGTCTGGCTGGATGTCGGCAACTTGCCGAATGCGAAGCCGACCGTCGGCGCAACTCGATAGAGCCGGATGTCACCGGCAATGACGGCTTCGGCCAATCGATTCCAGGCACCGTCGCGGCCGGTCAGGTGGGGACCGTACTTCCGCTCGAAGTCTGCGAGGGCCTGTGCACGTTCGGTGCGCTCACCCACTGCCGTTGCGACGCCCTCGATGACGACGTCCACACCGGTCAGAGAATTCGTGCCGGTCGTGAGCGCACAGTGCGAATTGTGTTCGAGGTTGAGCGCTTTGCGCTCCTGAGCACCGGTCGTGAAGCACAGACCGCCCAAACTCCATGCCGCCAGCAACGGCGTCACGTGTGGACGCCCGTCCGGGCGCACGGTGGAAAGCCAGAACACCTCTGCCGCATCGATAACCGTCAGCGCGGACGCCCACGGCGTTGCTTGCGCATCCGGAGAGGAGAAGGGCCCCAGTACGACATCCGGTTCGTTTTCCGACATGTGAATTTCCCTACGTCGGTGGGATCGATCTGTCGACCGGCTGAAAGAGCAGCGACAGCAAGCGTATCCCCGCAACGGGAACGTCGGAGCTGCAGTTCACCAGGCGTAAGATTCTGGAACGCACGGAACTCACAAAAATGCAGAACTCTTCCGATACCTAGCCGCTCGCGCGACCCCATTCTTCGTCAGCAGGGCCGAGCCAGACCTTCGGATCCGATCGGGGGAGCGGTCGTCGGTTCGATCGGACGCCGGCAAGGATCACGCCCGTCGACCACGCGGAATCCCCAGGGGGAAAAGCGTCTACGCGCCCCGTGAGACGTTGTGGGGGAGGGGAGCGCCGCCGGGCGATCACCCTGGGATCACCGGAAATCCGGCGCGGTGGATGTCGAAAGCTCGGGACTCCACAGACCTCCGAGGTGGTGATATGGACAGCCGCAACAACCATGGGAGATATTCCGGGCATGACGGAACATAAAGAAACACCGAATATCATCCCCCCGTACACCCATCACCTCGAAACCGAACTCTCGTCCCCTGTAACTCACCAACCACTACGAGCAGACAACACCCGCAAAGTGACGTGCGAGGCGTCGGTGGCGGTGCTCGAAGAGTCCTGTGACGATCCGGCGGGCCAGCTCGTGGCCGTAGGGGAGTCGCGCCAGAGGGGCACGTAGTTCCATCGTGAGCCGGTCGTGCACGCGGGTGCGACCGGGACCGGCCGCGGTGAGTGTGCGTTCGTGTTCCCACCGGTGCATGGTCAGCATCGTCGACTTCTCGTGGAAGCGGCGGCCCGGTTCGAGTTCGGCGATGGTGAGGGCGTCGTAGTCGACCGGGAGCACGCCGAACAGCAGTAGCGGAGCTTTCCCGAGTGGTTCTCCCACCGGAACGCGGTCGACGGTGGTGCCGCGCATCCGGCGCGGCATCCGCATCGCGAGCAGGGGTGACAGTTCGTCGTTGATGCCGGCCGGGTCGGTGATTCGGGTCCACACGTCGGTCGGCTCGGCGGCGGCGATCGAGCTGTGTTCGACGATGACGGGGTGGCTCATCGGACGGTGCCTTCGTCGGTTCCGCCCACCGTAACCACTGCGGTCGTCGATCGCCTCTAGGTCACCGTCAGGAGGATCCGTCCGTCGACCACGTGGGCCGGAAAGGTTCGCACGGAACCGATTCCGGGGGTGGTGCAGGCACCGGTGTCGAAGGAGAACGAGTACTGGTGCAGCGGGCACACGACAACCGCGTCGTCGATCTGGCCGTCGGCGAGCGGACCGGCCTTGTGCGGGCACATCGCGTCCGTGGCGCGAACGGTGCCGTCGGACAACAGGTACACGGCGATCTGCCGGCCGTCGACGGCGTAGGTGCGGCCTTCGCCCGCGGTGAGGTCGGTGATCGCTCCGACGTCGACGGTCACTCCGTCGTGCAGGGCGGTCATCGGACCGGAACCTGGGGGAGCGGGAGCAGCGGCAGCGACGGGGCGAACTGCGCCGGGGATTTCGGTGTGGTGCGTTCGAGCCACGGGTCGCGGTAGCCGGCGATCGCGGCCGCGATCCGTTCGTCCAATCCGGTCACGATGTCCTCCTCGTCGTCGAGCAGCAATGCCTGCAGGCGGTCGATGCCCAGGCGCGGTACGAAGTCGTAGGTGCGTTCGAGCCATCGGGCGTTCTCGCGGTAGTACTGGATGAACCGTCCCGCGATGGTCAGGACCTCGTCACCGGAGTCGACGGTGGCGAGCAGGTCACCCTTGCGGATGTGCGCGCCGGCGGCCCCGCCGACGTAGATCTCCCAGCGGCCGTCGCCGACCGCCACGACCCCGAAGTCCTTGCACAGTGCCTCGGAGCAGTTGCGGGGGCAGCCCGCGACCGCGAACTTCAGCTTCGCCGGCGTCTCGAGGCCCTGGAAGCGGTCCTCGATGGCGATGCCGAGCGAGGTGGAGTCACCGAGACCGAACCGGCAGTAGTCGCTGCCGACGCAGGTCTTCACGGTGCGCACGGACTTGCCGTAGGCGTATCCGGACGGCATGCCCAGGTCGGCCCACACGTTCGGAAGGTCTTCCTTGCGGATGCCGAGCAGGTCGATGCGCTGGCCGCCGGTGACCTTGACCATCGGCACCGAGTAGCGGTCGGCGACGTCGGCGATGCGGCGCAGCTGGTCGGGGGTGGTGACGCCGCCCTTCATCTGCGGGACGACCGAGAAGGTGCCGTCGCGCTGGATGTTGGCGTGCACGCGGTCGTTGATGAACAGGGCGCCGCGTTCGTCGATCCAGTCGGGTCCCCACACCACGCGGAGCAGCGACGCGAGCGGCATCTTCGCGGTCGCGTCCTCGCCGCCGGGTGCGAGCGCGGCGAACACCCGCGACACCGAGCGCAGGTCCCGAGCGCGGATCGCGGCGATCAGATCGGGTTTGCTGAGCGGGATGCACGGGACGTACCAGTCGGCGGCGGGGTCGTCGGCGAGTTCACCGCCGGCCGCGCAGGCCACGATGTCGGCGACCAGGCCCTTGCAGGACCCGCAGCCCTTGCCGGCGCGGGTCTTCGCGCACACCTCGGTGAGGGTGGCGGCGCCGCTGTGGACGCAGGCGACGAGGTCGCCCTTGGTGACGCCGTTGCAGTTGCACACCTGGGTGTCGTCGGGCAGGTCCGCGGCCACGTCGGGGCCTTGGGGTTCGCCGATGTCGAACAGCAGCGCCGCGCGGTCCTCGGGGAGGTCGATCTTGCCGTCGAATGCCTGCGCGAGCATCGACGCCTTGCCGATGTCGCCGAGCAGCATCGCGCCGATCAGGGTACCGTCGCGGACGACGACGGCCTTGTACACGCCGCTGCGCGGATCGTAGAACTGGACGAACTCGTCGTCTTCGCGTTCGGGGCCCTTGACGCCCATCGCGGCGACGTCGATCCCGGCGACCTTCAGCTTGGTGGTGGTGCGGGAACCGGTGTAGGCGGCGTCGGGGTTGGTGCCGGTCAGGTGTTCGGCGAGGACGACGGCCTGTTCCCACACGGGGGCGACGAGGCCGTACACCTCCCCGCGGTGCTGGGCGCATTCGCCGACGGCGTAGACGCTGGATTCGTCCTCGCAGCGCATCTGGTCGTCGACGAGGATGCCGCGTTCGACGACGAGGCCGCCGTTGCGGGCGAATTCGGTGTTGGGCCGGATGCCGGCGGCGACGACGACCATGTCGGTGGCGACGGTGTCGCCGTCGGCGAAGCGCACGCCGGTCACGGCGCCGCGGTCGTCGCGCAGGATCGCGGTGGTGCGGGTGCCGGTGAGGACGGTGATGCCGCGCTTCTCGATCTCGGTGCGCAGCACGCGCCCGCCGCGCTCGTCGAGCTGCTGGTTCATCAGGTGCCCGGGGGAGTGCACGACGGTGACGGCGAGTCCCTGGGTGCGCAGACCGTAGGCGGCCTCGAGACCGAGGAGGCCGCCACCGATGACGACGGCGGACACGTCGTCGTGGGCCTCGGCCATCTGCAGCATGCCGTTGGTGTCGGCGATGGTGCGGAATCCGAAGACGCCGAGGCCGAGGCGGCCGTCGGTTTCGCGGAGGCCGTCCATGTTCGGGAAGAAGGTGTTGGAACCGGTCGCGACGATCAGCAGGTCGTAGTCGACCTTGCGGCCGGATTCGCAGGTGACGGTCTTGGCGAACCGGTCGAGTTCGATCGCGCGGTCGCCGGCGTAGAGGGTGACGCCGTTCTCGCGGTACCAGCTCATGGGGTTGAGTACGAGCTCGTCGTCGTCGACGCCGGCCTCACCGGCGAGCACGTGCGAGAGCATGATGCGGTTGTAGTTGCCGTACGGCTCGTCGCCGATCATGGTGATGTCGAACTGCTCGCGACCGCCGCGCGCAAGGATTTCCTCGACGGTGCGTGCGCCGGCCATGCCGTTTCCGACGACGAGCAGCCGCCGGCGCAGGGTCTCCGGGGTGGGCGGTGTCGGTGTCATGCGTCGAGGGTCGGACGTCGCGGTGACGGTTCGGCGGCACGGAGGTTAAGCGGCGATCAGGAAGACCTCACAGCGGCGGGTCCGGTGCTGTCAGGCGCCTCCGGCGCTCGTGTGCCTTTGTGGCGGTTCCGGGCGCCGGTTCTGCACACCGGGCGCAGCCCGGTCGTCGGGCGTTTCGGTGTCCTTCGGTGGCGCGGCGTCCTTGGGCATCGCGATCGGCGCGACGATCGCCAGCAGCAGCGCGGGCAGCACGAAGCTCGCGACCGGTGCCGCCGCGTACAGCGGGGTCAGCGCCATCGGGGTCGCGGCGCCGCCGCCGAACCGGAATGCCTGCACGACCGAGACGGCGCCGCCGCGGTTGCGTTCTTCTCCGCCGAGCACCGCGGCGTTGACGCCGACCAGCACGCACTGGGAGGCGATGCCGGCGACGAACCAGGCGGCCGCGACCAGCCACAGCGTGGGTGCGAGACCGACGACGATCACGAGCGCCGCTCCGGCGATCGAGCCGATCAGGACGGTGGTGGTCGCGCCGATGCGGTCGACGAGGACGCCGACGCGCCGCGCGCTGAGGATCCCGGCAATGCCGAATCCGGTGAGCAGGGCGCCGCGCGGGGCGGGGTCGAGGCCGAAGATGTTCTCGGCGCGGAAGGCCAGCAGGAAGCTCAGTCCGCCGAGGGCGCCCCAGCCGAGCAGCGCGACGACCCCGATGCGCAGCACGCGTGGTCGCAGGGCGTCGCGGAGCCGGGCGGGGGCGGCGTCGGGTGGGCGGCCGACACCGCTGGGCAGGCCGATCACGGCGAGCACGAGGGCGGCCGCGGCGAGCACCACGAAGGCACATCGCCAGCCGACTTCCGCGGCAAGGCCGCCGACGAGTGGTGCGATGGTCTGACCGGCGGCCTGCATGGCGCCGAACAGGCCGAGGGCGCGTCCGAGCTGGTCTTTCGGGGTGATCATCGCGAGCGCGGCGAGCAGCAGTGGGGTGGTGAAGGCGTTGGCGACGCCTTGCAGGACCCGGGTGCCGAGCAGCAGCGTCATGGTGGGCGCGAGCGCCGACGCGAGTGCCGCGAGGGCGTACACGGCGTAGGCGGTGCGCACGGTCCGAACGCGGCCCCAGCGGGCGCCGAGGGTGCCGGAGACGAGCATCGCGAGGGCGAACGGGCCCAGGTAGGCGGTGATGGTGAGGGCGGCGTCGCCGGTGCTCACGCCGGTGTCGGCGCCGATCTCGGGCAGCATCGAGATGACGACCCCGCCGCCGAAGGGTCCGAGGAACCCCCCGACGTACAGTGCGGCGCGCTGCAGGGTGGTGCGGGCGCTGCTCACTGGGACAGGCCGCCCGGTCCCCTCCGGCGCAGGTACTTCTCGAATTCGGCGGCGATGGCGTCGCCGTCGATGGTGGAGATGCTGTCGTCGAGGTCGGTTTCGGCGTCGCCGCGTTCTTCGAGGGTGCGGACGTATTCGGTGATGTCCTCGTCGTCCTCGGTCATCTCGGTGACGGTCTGTTCCCATTCCTCGGCGAGGGTGGGCAGTTCGCCGAGGGGGACTTCGATGTCGAGGACGTCCTCGACGCGGCGCAGCAGCGCGACGGTGGCCTTGGGGTTCGGGGGCGAGGACACGTAGTGCGGGACCGCCGCCCAGAACGAGATGGCGGGGATGCCGCGGCGGACGCAGGCGTCCTGCAGGACCCCGGTGATGCCGGTGGGGCCTTCGTAGCGGGATTTCTCGAGGTTGAACTTCTTGGCGGCTTCACTGCTGTAGGCGGTGCCGGTGACCGGGACGGGCCGGGTGTGCGGGGTGTCGGCGAGCAGGGCGCCGAGGATGACGACGGTGTGGGCGCCGATTTCCTCGACGAGTTCGAGGATCGCGTCGCAGAAGCTGCGCCAGCGCATGTTGGGTTCGATGCCGCGCAGGAGCACGACGTCGCGGTCGCTGCCGGGCGGCGAGCACACGGACAGGCGGGTGGCCGGCCAGTCGATCTCGCGGGTGACGCCGTCGACGAGGCGCACCTGCGGCCGGTTGACCTGGTAGTCGTAGAACTCTTCGGAGTCGAGTTCGGCGAACGGTTCGGCGTCCCAGATCAGCTCGAGGTGTTCGACGGCGCCGCTGGCGGCGTCGCCGGCATCGTTCCACCCTTCGAACGCGGCGATGAGCACCGGGTTGCGCAGGACGGGGACGTCCGTTTCCGTGCCGTCGGCGGATTCACTTTCGCTCACCTGTCCAGCCTACGGCCAGCGGCCGATGGGGCGCCCACTAGTCTGGTGGCCATGTCCACCCCATTGCACTCTGCCTTGCTCGATGCGCTGTCGCGGCGCGTTGTCGTCGGAGACGGGGCGATGGGCACCATGTTGCAGGCCGCGGATCTGTCGCTGGACGACTTCCGTGGCCTCGAGGGGTGCAACGAGATTCTCAACGACTCCCGGCCGGATGTGATCCGCGGTATCCACCGCGCGTACTTCGAGGCCGGCGCGGATGCCGTCTCCACGAACACCTTCGGTTGCAACCTGCCCAATCTCGCCGACTACGACATCGCCGACCGTATCCGTGACCTGTCCGAACGCGGGACCCGCCT
>NZ_JADZGH010000031.1:4856-6933 GCF_015865005.1 Rhodococcus sp. CX | reverse complement strand
CGGCATGGGCCGGTTCGTGCTCGGGTCGATGGGTCCGGGCACCAAGCTGCCGACCTTGGGGCATGCGCCGTTCGACGCGTTGCGCGATGCCTATCTGGAGGCCGCGCTCGGCATGATCGACGGTGGTGCGGACGCGATCCTCGTCGAGACCTGCCAGGATCTGTTGCAGGCGAAGGCGGCGATCATCGGCAGTCGCCGCGCGATGGAGCGTGCCGGGCGGCGGGTGCCGATCATCACGCACGTGACGATGGAGACGACCGGCACGATGCTGCTGGGGTCGGAGATCGGGGCGGCTCTGAACGCGCTCGCGCCGCTGGGTATCGACCTGATCGGGTTGAACTGTGCGACGGGTCCGGCGGAGATGACCGAGCACCTGCGGTATCTGTCGCAGCATTCCGAGGTGCCGGTGTCGGTGATGCCCAATGCCGGTCTGCCGGTGCTGGGCGCCAACGGTGCCGAGTACCCGTTGTCGCCGGAGGAGCTGGCCGAGGCGTTGACCGGGTTCGTCTCCGACTACGGGTTGTCGCTGGTCGGCGGCTGCTGCGGGACGACGCCCGAGCACATCCGGCAGGTCGCGGAGGCGGTGCGGGAGCTGGCACCGGCCGAGCGTCGGCCGGTGTCCGAGCCGGGGGTGTCGTCGCTGTATGCGGCGGTGCCGTTCGAGCAGGACGCGTCCATCCTGATGATCGGTGAGCGCACCAACACGAACGGGTCGAAGGCGTTCCGGGAGGCGATGCTCTCGGCCGACTACGACAAGTGTCTGGAGATCGCGAAGGATCAGATCCGCGACGGCGCGCACATGCTGGACCTGAACGTCGACTACGTCGGCCGGGACGGGGCGGCGGACATGGCGCAGCTGGCGTCGCGGTTCGCGACGGCGTCGACGCTGCCGATCATGATCGACTCGACGGAGCCGGACGTGATCCGGGCCGGTCTCGAGCATCTGGGCGGCCGTTGCGCGGTGAACTCGGTGAACTACGAGGACGGGGACGGTCCCGGGTCGCGGTTCCAGCGGATCATGGAGCACGTCGTCGAGCACGGTGCCGCGGTGGTGGCGCTGACCATCGACGAGGAGGGGCAGGCGCGCACCGCCGAGCACAAGGTGCGGATCGCCGAGCGGTTGATCACCGACCTGACGGAGAACTGGGGGCTGGCGCAGGAGGACATCATCGTCGATGCGCTGACGTTCCCGATCTCGACGGGTCAGGAGGAGGTGCGCCGCGACGGCGTCGAGACGATCGAGGCGATCCGGGAGATCCACCGCCGCTACCCGCAGGTGCATTTCACGCTGGGCATCTCGAACGTGTCGTTCGGGTTGAATCCGGCGGCCCGGCAGGTGCTGAACTCGGTGTTCCTGCACGAGTGCACCGAGGCGGGGTTGGACACCGCGATCGTGCACGCGTCGAAGATCCTGCCGATGGCGCGGATCCCGGAGGAGCAGCGGCAGGTCGCGCTGGATCTGGTGTACGACCGGCGCAGCGAGGGCTACGACCCGCTGCAGAAGCTGATGGAGCTGTTCGAGGGGGTGTCGGCGGCGTCGGCGCGGGAGTCCCGCGCGCAGGAGCTGGCGGCGCTGCCGTTGTTCGAGCGGCTCGAGCGGCGCATCGTCGACGGCGAACGCAACGGTCTCGAGGCGGATCTGGATGCGGCGATGACGGAGGTGCCGCCGCTGGCGATCATCAACGACACGCTGCTGGCGGGGATGAAGACGGTCGGTGAGCTGTTCGGGTCCGGGCAGATGCAGTTGCCGTTCGTGCTGCAGTCGGCCGAGGTGATGAAGGCGGCGGTGGCGTATCTCGAGCCGCACATGGAGTCGACCGGTGATGACGGCAAGGGCCGGATCGTGCTGGCGACCGTGAAGGGCGATGTGCACGACATCGGCAAGAACCTGGTGGACATCATCCTGTCCAACAACGGCTACGAGGTCGTCAACCTCGGCATCAAGCAGCCGATCGCGACGATCCTCGACGCCGCGATCGACAAGCGCGCCGATGTGATCGGCATGTCCGGGCTGCTGGTGAAGTCGACGGTGGTGATGAAGGAGAACCTCGAGGAACTCAACGCCCGCGGGGTGGCG
>NZ_JADZGH010000031.1:0-4846 GCF_015865005.1 Rhodococcus sp. CX | reverse complement strand
CTGCTCGGTGGTGCCGCCCTGACCCGTGGCTACGTCGAGGACGATCTGGCGGAGATCTACGAGGGCGAGGTGTCGTACGCGCGGGACGCGTTCGAGGGGCTGGCGTTGATGGACCGCATCATGGCCGTCAAGCGTGGCGAGGGTCCGGCGCCGGACAGCCCGGAGGCGATCGCCGCGCGGGAGAAGGCCGCCGAACGCAAGGCCCGGCACGAACGCAGCAAGCGGATCGCGGAGAAGCGCAAGGCCGCGGAGACCCCGGCGGAGATCCCCGCGCGCAGCGATGTGGCGGCGGATCTGCCGGTGCCGACGCCGCCGTTCTGGGGCAGCCGCGTCGTCAAGGGCATCGCGGTCGCCGACTATGCGGGTCTGATCGACGAGCGGGCGTTGTTCCTGGGTCAGTGGGGGCTGCGCGGGCAGCGCGGCGGTGACGGCCCGACCTACGAGGAACTGGTCGAGACCGACGGTCGGCCGCGGTTGCGGTACTGGCTGGACCGGTTGTCGACCGAGGGCATCCTGGCGCATGCCGCGGTGGTGTACGGGTATTTCCCGGCGGTGTCCGAGGGCGACGACGTGGTAGTGCTGACCGAGCCGCGGCCGGACGCGCCGGAGCGGTTCCGGTTCACGTTCCCGCGGCAGCAGCGGCCCCGGTTCCTGTGCATCGCCGATTTCGTGCGGTCGCGGGAGGAGGCGCAGCGCACCGGGCAGGTCGACGTGTGGCCGTTCCAGCTGGTGACGATGGGGCAGCCGATCGCGGATTTCGCGAACGAGTTGTTCGCCGCGAACGCCTACCGCGACTACCTGGAGGTGCACGGCCTGGGTGTGCAGTTGACCGAGGCGCTGGCCGAGTACTGGCACCGGCGGGTGCGGCAGGAGCTGGCGTTCGCCGGGGGTGGGACCGCCGCCGACGACGATCCGGCCGAGGTGGCGGACTACTTCAAGCTGGCCTACCGGGGGGCGCGGTTCGCGTTCGGGTACGGGGCGTGCCCGAACCTGGAGGACCGCATCAAGCTGGTCGAGCTGCTCGAACCGGAGCGGATCGGGGTGGAGCTGTCCGAGGAGCTGCAGTTGCATCCCGAGCAGTCCACCGACGCGTTCGTCCTGCACCATCCGGAGGCCAAGTACTTCAATGTCTGAGCTGATCGATTCCGTCCTCGGCACGTCGGCGCACGCCAGCGCGCTGCGGGCGGTGCTGTGGGACATGGACGGCACGCTGCTCGAGTCGGAACAGTTGTGGGACATCGGGATGCGGGAGTTGTCGCTGCATCTCGGGGGCCCGATGTCGGAGGAGACCCGGATCGCGACGATCGGTGGGCCGCTGGATCTGTCGGTGTGGCGCACCTTCGACGGTCTCGGGCTCGCCCCGACCCCGGACGAGCAGACCGCCGCGGAGGATTGGCTCAACGCGTTCATGGCGGAGCTGTTCGCGCAGGGGCTGCCGTGGCGGCCCGGGGCGCGGGCCGCGCTGGGTGCGGTGCGGGAGGCCGGGCTCGGTCAGGCGCTGGTGACCAACACCGGCCGCCGGTTGTGCGATGTGGCGCTCGAGACCCTGGGCCGCACCCATTTCGATCACACGGTGTGCGGGGACGAGGTGCCGGCGGGCAAGCCGGATCCGGCGCCGTACCTGCGGGCCGCGGAGCTGCTCGGGCTGGACCCGGCGCAGTGCCTGGCGGTGGAGGATTCCCCGACCGGGGCGGCCGCGGCCGACGCCGCGGGCTGCACGGTGCTGGTGGTGCCGTCGCTGACGACGGTGCCGGGTTCGCCGCGGCGGGTGTTCCGGTCCACCCTGGAGGGGTTGACGGTGGCCGACCTGCGGGAACTGCACGTCTCCGGGGAGCGCTGAGCATGGCCGTCCCGAAGATCGTGTTGTTCTACAAGTTCACGCCGCTGCCCGATCCGGAGGCGATCCGGTTGTGGCAGCACACGCTCGCGTCGGCGCACAGCCTGACCGGGCGCATCCTGATTTCCGAGCACGGCATCAACGGCACCGTCGGCGGGGACATCGCCGATGTGAAGAAGTACGTGCGGGGGTTGCGCAGCTATCCGGCGTTCAAGGACACCGACGTGAAGTGGTCGGACGGCACCGGCACCGATTTTCCGCGGTTGTCGGTGAAGGTGCGTCCCGAGATCGTCACCTTCGGGGTGCCGGACGAGGTGAAGGTCGACGAGCACGGCGTCGTCGGCGGCGGGGAGCACCTGTCGCCGCTGGCCCTGCACGCGTTGATGTCCGAGCGCGGCGACGACGTGGTGTTCTTCGACGGCCGCAACCGGTTCGAGGCGGAGATCGGCCGGTTCCGGGATGCGATCGTGCCGGACGTGGCGACCACCCGCGATTTCGTCGCCGAACTCGACAGCGGCCGCTACGACCACCTCAAGTCGAAGCCGGTCGTCACCTACTGCACCGGTGGGGTGCGGTGCGAGGTGTTGTCGGCGTTGATGCGCAACCGCGGTTTCGACGAGGTGTATCAGCTCGACGGCGGCATCGTCCGCTACGGCGAGACGTTCGGCGACGGCGGCCTGTGGGAGGGCTCGCTGTACGTGTTCGACGGGCGCATGAACGTCGAATTCTCCGACGATGCGGTGACCTTGGGGCGGTGTTCGCTGTGCGAGGCGCCGACCTCGCGGTACCGCAACCATCCGGACGTCAACGGGCGGGCGCAGACGCTGGTGTGCGAGGACTGCGTGCCCGATCCGGTCGGTTCCTGACCGTGCCGGCCGCGCCGCTGCCGATCCGGGACGGGCTCGGCCCGGACCGGGTGCGGATGCCCGCCGGGGCCGCCGCGCGCACCGTCGTCGAATACCTGCAGGCCGCGCATCCCGGGGAGGACTGGTCCGGGCGCATCGCGGCCGGGGAGCTGGTCGACGAGCACGGCCGCGCCGTGGACGTGCACACCCGCTTTCAGCCGACCCGGTTCGTGTACTTCTACCGGGAGCCGCCGCCGGAGGTGCCGGTGCCGTTCGCGGTGGATGTGCTGTACCGGGACGCGGGGCTGGTGGTGGTCGACAAGCCGCATTTCCTGGCGACGATCCCGCGGGGCGCGCACATCCGGGAGACGGTGGTGGTGCGGCTGCGCCGGGACCTGGGGTTGCCGGATCTGGTGCCGGTGCACCGGCTGGACCGGATGACCGCGGGGGTGTTGTTGTGCACCGTGGATCCGGCGTTGCGGCGGCCCTATCAGGAGTTGTTCGAGCAGCAGCGGGTCCGCAAGGTGTACGAGGCGATCGCCCCGCACCGCCCCGGGGTGCAGTTCCCGCGGGTGGTGCGCAGCCGCATCCGGAAGCGGCACGGGGAGCTGACCGCCGTCGAGGTGCCGGGGGAACCGAACGCCGAGACCCGCATCGAACTGGTCGAACGGGCCGGGGACCGGGCCCGGTACCGGTTGTTTCCGCGCACCGGCCGCACCCACCAGCTGCGGCTGCACCTGAATTCGCTGGGGGCGCCGATCGTGGGAGACAACTTCTATCCGCAGTTCCGGCGCCGCGCGCCCGACGATTTCACCGATCCGCTGCGGCTGCTGGCGCGCACCCTCGAGTTCGACGATCCGATCACGGGGCGGCCGCGGCGTTTCGACAGTCGCCGGGTGCTGGATTTCTGACGGGGGACGCCGCGCGCAGGGCACCGGGCCGGTCATGAAACAATGGGCTCCCGTGAAGACCTTCGAATCCCTGTTCGCCGAGCTGTCCGAGCGTGCCGTGACCCGTCCCGAGGGGTCCGGCACCGTTGCCGCCTTGGACGCCGGCGTCCATGCGCAGGGCAAGAAGGTGATCGAGGAGGCCGGCGAGGTGTGGATCGCCGCCGAGTACCAGAGCGACGAGGAGTTGGCCGAGGAGATCTCGCAGCTTCTGTACTGGGTGCAGGTGCTGATGGTGGGGCGCGGTCTGAAGCTCGAGGACGTCTACAAGCATCTGTGATCGTCGATCGATCCCAGCCTGTTTGCCTGAATCGTCCCGCCCCCGTTTGTCGCTGTTTCCCCAGAGAGGCCGAGTCCCGAATGCTGCGCGTCGCCGTTCCCAACAAGGGTTCCCTGTCCGAGTCCGCCGCCGAGATCCTCAGTGAGGCCGGGTACCGGCGTCGCACCGATTCGCGGGATCTGACGGTGCTCGACCCGGTCAACGAGGTCGAGTTCTTCTTCCTGCGTCCGAAGGACATCGCGATCTATGTCGGCTCCGGGGAGCTGGATCTGGGGATCACCGGGCGGGATCTGGCCGGGGATTCCGGTGCGCCGGTGACCGAGCGGTTGTCGCTGGGGTTCGGCCGGTCCTCGTTCCGGTATGCGGCGCCGAAGGGCCGGGACTGGAAGGTGGAGGATCTGGCGGGGCTGCGGATCGCCACGTCGTACCCGAATCTGGTGCGCAAGGATCTCGCGGCGCGGGGGATCGAGGCGACGGTGATCCGGCTCGACGGTGCGGTGGAGATCTCGATTCAGCTCGGGGTCGCCGATGCGATCGCCGATGTGGTCGGGTCGGGTCGCACGCTGCGCCAGCACGAGCTGGTGGCGTTCGGGGAGTCGCTGTGCGAGTCCGAGGGCGTGCTGATCGAGCGGGAGGGCTCGAACCGGGACGACGCGGCCCGCAACCAGTTGATCGCGCGGATCGAGGGTGTGGTGTTCGCGCAGCAGTACGTGATGCTCGACTACGACTGCCCGAAGCACCTGCTGGACGAGGCGGTGAAGGTGACGCCGGGGCTGGAGTCGCCGACGATCTCGCCGCTGGCGAACGATGATTCGGTGGCGGTGCGGGCGATGGTGCCGCGCAAGGGCCACAACGCGGTGATGGATCGGCTCGCCGAGATCGGGGCCCGCGCGATCCTGGCGTCGGATATCCGCTCGTGCCGGGCGATGCGCGGCGT
>NZ_JADZGH010000261.1:39678-42920 GCF_015865005.1 Rhodococcus sp. CX | reverse complement strand
GCCGTTGTCGTTGGCGCAGCAGCGGATGTGGTTCCTGAACCGCTTCGAGCCGGACTCCGCGGCCTACAACATCCCGATTCCGATGCGGCTGAGTGGCACTCTCGACGTCGCCGCGCTCGAAGCGGCGGTCCGTGACGTGATCTCCCGGCACGAGGTGCTGCGCACCTTCTACCCGGAGGTCGACGGCGCCGGCGTGCAGGAAGTGCTTCCGGCCGGGTGGTTGCCGGACGGTCTCGACCCGGTGCAGGTCGCCGACGACACCGAGCTGCGCACCCGGGTCGCGGAACTGCTGTCCGCGGGCTTCGACGTGACCGCGGCGCCGCCCGTGCGCGGCGCCCTGTTCCGGATCACCGAGAACGAGCACGTGCTCGCTCTCGTCGTGCACCACATCGCGGCCGACGGTGTGTCGACCGGACCGCTGGCCCGAGACATCGTCCTGGCCTACACGGCCCGCGTCGGCGGTCAGGCCCCCGCCTGGCAGCCCCTCGAGGTGCAGTACGCGGACTTCGCGCTGTGGCAGCGCGAGGTCCTCGGCGACGAGGCGGACCCCGATTCGTTGCTCTCGCAGCAACTCGACTACTGGGTCGACACGCTCGCCGGAACGCCCGACGTGCTCGACCTGCCCACCGACCGGCCCCGGCCGGCGGTGCGCGACGGCGTCGGCGGAACCGTCGACTTCGCGGTGCCGTCGGATGTCGTCGCCGGGATCAAGCGTCTGGCGGCGGAGCAGCGCGCCACGCCGTTCATGGTCGTGCACACCGCCCTCGCTGTGCTGCTGGCGCGGTTGTCCGGCAGCGACGACATCACGATCGGCACCCCGGTCGCCGGTCGCGGCGAGGCCGCACTCGACGACCTGGTCGGCATGTTCGTCAACACCCTGGTGTTGCGCACCCCGATCGATGCGGCCGCGTCGTTCCGCGACCTGCTCTCGGGAACGTCCCGCGCCGATCTCGGCGCGTTCGCGCACGCGGACGTCCCGTTCGAACGCCTGGTGGACCGCATCAACCCTGTTCGCTCGCAGTCGTTCTCGCCGCTGTTCCAGGTCATGCTGGCGTTCCAGAACTACAGCCAGTCGGTGGTCGAGCTTCCGGGCCTGTCGGTGTCTGCGCTCGAATTCGATTGGCAGGCAGCGCAATACGATCTCTCGGTCACCCTGGTCGAACCGGCCGGAGGTGACGGGTCCTACCTGGGCGAGATCGGCTACGCCGCGGACATCTTCGATGCGGCAACCGTGTCCGCCATCGCGGAGCGCCTCGTCCGCGTCCTGGCGGCCGCGACGGCCGATCCGGACGTCGTCGTCGGCGACCTCGAACTGGTCGACGACGAAGAACGCCGCCGGATGCTCGTCGAGTGGAACGACACCGCCCGACCGGAGACCGACGAACTGCTGCTCGACGGATTCGCCGCGCAGGTGCAGCGGACGCCGGACGCGCCGGCGGTGGTGTTCCGCGACGAGATCCTCGACTACGCGGCGTTCGACCGCCGGATGAACGCGCTCGCGCAGGTCCTCGTCGACCGGGGCGTGGGTCCGGAAGTGCTGGTCGGCGTGTGCATGAGCCGATCCGTCGACATGCTCGTCGCGATCTACGCGATCCTGCGGGCGGGCGGCGGCTACGTTCCGATCGATCCCGAGCATCCCCTCGACCGCACGGCGTACGTGCTCGAGGTCGCGGCACCGCTGCTCGTGCTCACCACCGCCGCGGACCGTGACGCCCTGCCGGGCGAGGTCGCGGCGATCGACGTCGCGGACCTCGACCTCGATGTCGAGACGGCGCAGGTCGACACGGCGCAGGTCGTGACGGCCGCCGGTCTGCGACCGGACAACACCGCGTACGTGATCTTCACGTCGGGTTCGACGGGACGCCCCAAGGGCGTCGCCGTCTCGCACCGGTCCGTCGTCAACCAGATCGCCTGGATGGCGGAGCGGTACGACCTCGGAGCCGGGGACACCGCGCTGCACAAGACGCCCATCACGTTCGACGCGTGTGTGTGGGAGCTGTTCTACCCGCTGCAGGCCGGTGCCCGGCTGGTGATCGCGGAGCCCGGCGGCCACCGCGACCCCGAGTACCTCGTGCAGGTCTCCCGCCGGTGGGACGTGTGCATCCTCGAGTTCGTGCCGTCGATGCTCGCGTTGTTCCTCGCCGACGACGGCCTCGCCCTGCCGCCGTCGCTGCGGTACCTGTCGGCCGGTGGCGAGGCACTGCCCCCGGAACTCGTGGCGCGTTTCGTGTCGCGTTCGGATGCGGTGCTCGACAACACCTACGGGCCGACCGAGGTCACCGTGACCTCGACGGTGTTCCGTTGTGTCGCAGAGGAATCCTCGTCGGTTCCGATCGGTGAGCCGATCCGCGGCGTCCGTGCGTACGTCCTCGACGCACGCCTGCATCCGGTGCCCGTCGGTGTCCCCGGCGAGCTGTACCTGTCGGGTGTCCAGGTCGCCCGCGGCTACCTCGGCCGGCCGGACCTTACCGCCGAGCGATTCGTCGCCGACCCGTTCGATACCACCGGTGGTCGCCTCTACCGGACCGGCGACCTGGTGCGGTGGCTGCCCGACGGCACGCTGGACTACCTCGGCCGCACCGACTTCCAGGTGAAGGTGCGTGGTCTGCGCATCGAACTCGGCGAGATCGAGACGGCGCTGACCGACCTGCCGGAGATCGGGCAGTCCGTCGTTGTGGTCCACGACGGTGAATTCGGTCAGCAGCTCGTCGCCTACGTGGTGCCGTCGGCGGGCGCGACCGTCGATGTCGACGCCGCCCGCGACCGCCTCGGCGAATCGCTGCCCCGGTACATGGTTCCCGACGTCGTGATGGTGCTGGACGAGCTTCCGCTCAACCACTCCGGCAAGCTCGACCGGCGCGCCCTGCCGGAGCCGGTGCTCGCCGTGCGCGAGTTCCGTGGCCCGACGACCGCGGTCGAGGAGATCGTCGCCGCCGTCTACGCCGAGGTGCTCGGTCTCGATCGCGTCGGCCTCGACGACGACTTCTTCGCCCTGGGCGGCAACTCGCTCGTCGCCACCCAGGTGGTCTCCCGGATCGGCAGCGAACTCGACACCCGGATCCCGGTGCGCGCGCTGTTCGAGGCCCCGACGGTCGCCGCACTCGCCGCGGTCGCCGAGCAGCACGCCGGTGCCGGCGCAGTCCCGGATGTGGTTCCTGAACCGGTTCGATCCGGAATCGGCCGCGTACAACGTGCCGGTCGCGATCCGCCTGACGGGTGAACTCGATGTGACGGCCCTCGAA
>NZ_JADZGH010000261.1:35990-39668 GCF_015865005.1 Rhodococcus sp. CX | reverse complement strand
TGACGGCCGCGCAGGCACGGATCGAGCTCCCGCCGCGCGAGGTGACCGAGTCCGAGGCGCTCGAGCGGGTGTTCGCCGCGGTGGGAACCGGATTCGACGTCACCACCGCGGTGCCGGTGCGCGCGGAGCTGTTGCGCGTCGCCCCGGACGAGCACGTGCTGGTGGTCGTGGCGCACCACATCGCGGCCGACGGTTTCTCGATGGGACCGCTGACCCGGGACGTGATGGTCGCGTACGCGTCCCGGTCGCGCGGGGAGCACCCGTCGTGGGCACCGCTCTCGGTGCAGTACGCGGACTACACGCTGTGGCAGCGCGAGGTCCTGGGGGCCGAGGACGATCCGCGGTCGCTGATCGCCGGCCAGCTCGACTACTGGACCACCGCGCTGGAGGGTGTGCCGGATCAGCTGGATCTGCCCACCGACCGGCCCCGGCCGGCCGTCGCGTCGAACACCGGCCGCGACCACCGTTTCGAGATCGGAGCGGACGTCCAGGCCGGCATCGCCGACCTGGCGCGGCGTACGGGCGTGACCGCGTTCATGGTGGTGCACGCGGCGCTGGCCGCGGTCCTGGCACGCATGTCCGGCAGCGACGACATCGCGATCGGCACGCCGGTCGCCGGTCGCGGCGAGGCCGCGCTGGACGACGTGGTGGGCATGTTCGTCAACACGCTGGTCCTGAGGACGCGCATCGACGGCTCGGAGCCGTTCACCGACCTGCTGTCCCGGGTCAAGGACACCGATCTCGGTGCGTTCGGGCACGCGGACGTGCCGTTCGAGCGGCTCGTCGAGGTGCTGGATCCACCGCGGTCGCAGGCGCGGCACCCGCTGTTCCAGGTGATGCTCACGTTCGAGAACATCGGGCAGTCGAGCTTCGAGCTGCCGGGGCTGACGGTCGCCGGTGTGCAGGCCGAGAACCGCACCGCGAAGTTCGACCTGCAGTTCGTGCTGTCGGACACGTTCGCCGCCGACGGTTCGCCCGCGGGAATCGCCGCCGGTGTCACCTACGCGACCGATCTGTTCGACGAGGCGACCGTGGCGTCGCTCGCGCAGCGGTTCACCCGGGTGCTCGCGGCGGTCGTCTCCGATCCGGCCCTGCGGGTCGGTGACGTTCCGGTGCTGGATGCGGCCGAACGGATCTCGGTCCTCGAAACGTGGAACGACACCGCACACGAGACCGATTCGACCGCGACCCTCGTGGATCTGTTCGAGGCGCAGGTCGCGCGGACCCCGGACGCCCCGGCGGTCGTGTTCGGTGACGAGACCCTGACCTACCGCGAATTCGCGTCGCGGGTGCACCGGCTGGCGCGGGTCCTGATCGCGTCGGGTGTCGGTCCCGATGCGCTCGTCGCCCTGACGATGCGTCGCTCGACCGAACTGCTCGTCGGCATGTACGCGGTGGTCGTGGCGGGCGGCGCGTACGTGCCGATCGATCCCGACCAGCCGGCCGAACGCAACGAGTACGTGCTCGCGACCGCGGATCCCGTGCTCGTGCTGTCCACGAGCACCGACGCGATCGAGGCTCCGGGCCGCGACGTGGTGCTGCTCGATCGGCTCGACGTCTCCGGCTACCCGGACGGTCCGGTCACGGACGCCGAACGGCTCGGTGCCGTCCTCCCGGACAACACCGCCTACGTGATCTTCACGTCCGGTTCGACGGGCCGCCCGAAGGGTGTGGCGGTCGCGCACGCCGCGATCGTCAACCGTCTGCTGTGGATGCAGGGGCAGTACGAACTGACCGCGGACGACGTGGTCGTGCAGAAGACCCCCTTCACGTTCGACGTGTCGGTCTGGGAGTTCTTCTGGCCCTTGCAGATCGGTGCCCGCCTGGTCGTCGCGGCACCGGACGTGCACCGCGATCCGGCGGCGCTGGCCCGGCTCGTCGCCGACGCCGGCGTCACGGTCGTGCACTTCGTGCCGTCGATGCTCGCCGCGTACGTCGCCGAGCCGAGCGCGGCGGGATCCGGACTGCGGATGGTGTTCGCCTCGGGTGAGGCGCTGCCCGCGCCGATCGCCGCGCGGATGCGGGAACTCGTGCCCGGGGTCGCCGTGCACAACCTCTACGGGCCGACCGAGGCCGCGGTGGACGTGACCTTCCACGAGGTCACCGACGCGGACGTCGTGACCGTGCCGATCGGTGCGCCCGTGTGGAACACCCGGGTGTACGTGCTCGACGACCGGTTGCAGCCGGTGCCCGTGGGTGTCGCCGGGGAGCTGTACCTGTCGGGTGTCCAGGTCGCGCGTGGCTACGTGCGGCGTCCCGACCTGTCCTCGGAACGGTTCGTCGCCGACCCGTTCGCGACCGGCACGCGCATGTACCGGACCGGTGACCTCGTGAAGTGGTCGGCCGCCGGGGAACTGGAATACATCGGCCGCACCGACTTCCAGGTGAAGGTCCGCGGTCTGCGCATCGAACTCGGCGAGATCGAGTCGGCGCTGACGGACCTGCCCGAGATCGCACAGTCCGTCGTGGTGGTCCACGACGGGGAACTCGGTCAGCAGCTCGTCGCGTACGTGGTGCCGGCGGACGGCGCGGATGTCGAGGTGGCCGCGGTGAAGTCCGCGGTCGGGGCACGTTCGCGCACGTTCTCGGCGTCGATCGCGTCGGTGCCGACGACGACTTCTTCGCGCTCGGCGGCAACTCGCTCGTCGCGACGCAGGTCGCGGCGAGGCTCGGGGCGGCCCTCGACACCGAGGTGCCCGTGCGTGTCCTGTTCGAGGATTCGACGGTGACGGCCCTCGCGGCCCGCGTCGAATCCCGCGCCGGTTCGGGCCGGCGTGCGCCGCTCGAGCCGCAGCCGCGCCCGGACCGGATCCCGCTGTCGCTGGCGCAGTCCCGCATGTGGTTCCTCAACCGGTTCGACACCGCGTCCGCGGTCGACAACATCCCGGTGGCGGTGCGCCTGTCCGGCGAACTCGACGTCGACGCGCTGCGTGCGGCGGTCGCCGACGTGGTGGCCCGGCACGAGGTGCTCCGTACCGTCTACCCGGAGGTCGACGGCGCCGGGCACCAGGTGGTGCTGCCCGCCGGTGAGGCCGGGGTCGAACTGGACGTGCGAGCCGTCACCGCGGACTCGGCGTTCGAGGTGGTCACCGAGATCGTCGAGTCCGGATTCGACGTCACCGCACAGGTTCCCGTGCGTGCCGCGCTGTTGCAGCTCGGCGACGGCGAACACGTCCTGGTCTTCTCGGTCCATCACATCGCCGCCGACGGCTTCTCGATGGCACCGCTGACCCGGGACGTGATGATCGCGTACGCCGCCCGCTCGCGCGGTGAAGCCCCGGCGTGGGCACCGCTGCCGGTGCAGTACGCCGACTTCACGCTCTGGCAGCGCGAGGTGCTCGGCGCCGAGTCCGATCCCGAATCGGTGATCGCACGGCAGCTCGGCTACTGGACCGAGCGGCTGGCGGGCATCCCCGACCAGCTGGACCTCCCGAGCGACCGGCCGCGGCCGGCGGTGGCCACCAACCGGGGCGCGGCCTACACGTTCACGCTCCCGGCCCGGCTGCAGGACGCGATCGGCGCGCTGGCGCGTGACCGTCAGGCGACCCCGTTCATGGTCGTGCACGCGGCGCTCGCGTCCCTGCTGGCGCGGCTGTCCGGCACCGACGACATCGCGATCGGCGCACCCATCGCGGGCCGCGGCGAGGCCGCGCTCGACGATCTCGTCGGCATGTTCGT
>NZ_JADZGH010000261.1:34785-35943 GCF_015865005.1 Rhodococcus sp. CX | reverse complement strand
GGACAGATCCAGAGTGTCGAGGAACAGCACGGTCCGGCCGCTCGCGGCGGGCGAAGCGTTCGAGGAACTGCTCGGCCGGGTCCGGTCCACCGACCTCGGGGCGTTCGCGCACGCCGACGTCCCGTTCGAGCGCCTCGTCGAGGTGCTCGACCCGGCACGGTCGCAGGGCCGGCATCCGCTGTTCCAGGTGGCGCTGTTCTTCCAGAACATGAACCGCACCGCGCTCGAACTCGGCGGACTGTCCGTCGCACCCGTCGAGACCGAGACGAACCTCGTCAAGTTCGACCTGCAGGTCGCGGTCGCCGAGATGTTCGACGACGCCGGCACATCGGCCGGTGCCGCGGTGGAGATCCAGTACGCCACCGACCTGTTCGACGAGTCGACGATCGTCGCGTTCGCGGACCGCTTCGTGCGGATCCTCGAAGCGGTGACCACCGACCCGGCGATCGCCGTCGGTGACCTGCCGGTCCTCGCTGCGGACGAACGCGCCGAGATCGTCGATGCGCGCAACCGGACGCAGCATCCCACCGTCGACACCCTGCTGCTCGACAGCTTCGACCGGCAGGCGGTCCTGACTCCGGACGCGAATGCCGTGGTCTACGAAGGTGATTCGCTCACCTACGCCGAGTTCGACGCTCGTATCACCGCGCTCGCGCGGCACCTGATCGCGCTCGGGGTGGGTCCGGAGTCGCGGGTCGCGCTCGCGATGCGCCGTTCGCTCGAACTGGTCGTCGGCATGTACGCCGTGCTCCGCGCGGGCGGCGCGTACGTGCCGGTCGATCCGGATCATCCGGCCGATCGCATCGCCTACATCCTCGACGCGGCGGACCCGGTCGCGGTGCTCAGCACCGAACGGGACGACTTCACCGCCGCGAGCGGCCGGACCGTGCTGTTCCTCGACACTCTGGATCTGTCCGGTGTCCCGACCGATCCGATCGAGGACTCCGAACGGCGCGGGTCCGTGTACGCGGGCAACACCGCGTACGTGATCTTCACGTCCGGGTCCACCGGCAAGCCCAAGGGTGTCGCGGTCCCGCACGGCGCGATCGTCAACCAGATGGAGTGGATGCAGGGGCAGTACCGGTTCACCGAGGCCGACGTGTACCTGCAGAAGACCGCGACGACGTTCGACGTGTCGCTGTGGGGCTTCTTCCTGCC
>NZ_JADZGH010000261.1:25656-34775 GCF_015865005.1 Rhodococcus sp. CX | reverse complement strand
GTCACCGACTTCGTTCCGTCGATGCTGTCGGTGTTCGTCTCCGCGGTGGCGGCGGGCGACGTCGCGGGCCTGCGCGACGTGTTCGTCATCGGTGAGGCCCTGCCCGCAGCGACCGCCGAGGCGTTCGCGCGGATCAGCGGCGCCGGGCTGCACAACCTGTACGGCCCGACCGAGGCGGCCGTCTCGATCACCTACCGGCAGGCCGCGCCGGGCGATACCGGCTCGGTGCCGATCGGTGTGCCGCAGTGGAATTCGAAGGTCTACGTCCTCGACTCCCGCCTGAATCCGGTACCCGACGGCGTGCCCGGCGAGCTGTATCTCTCCGGCGTGCAGTTGGCGCGCGGTTACCACGGCCGCGTCGACCTCACGAGTGACCGGTTCGTGGCCGACAGGTTCGAGGCGGGCGAGCGGATGTACCGCACCGGTGACCTCGTGTACTGGCAGGGCGGTGAACTCGTCTACATCGGGCGCACCGACTTCCAGGTCAAGTTCCGCGGCCAGCGCATCGAGCTCGGCGAGATCGAGGCGGCGCTGCTCGACGACGACGCGGTCATCTCCGCCGCGGTGCTCGTCGTCGACACCGCCACCGGTGAACAGCTCGTCGCGTACATCGTGCCGGGAGCACCGGAGTCGTTCGACCTCGATCGGGCCCGCCAGGCGCTGAGCCGGAAGCTGCCGACCTACATGATGCCGTCGGCCATCGTCGTGCTCGACGCGTTCCCGCTCAACGCGTCGGGCAAGCTCGACCGCAAGGCGCTGCCGGCGCCGGTGTTCGAGGCGCGGGAGTTCCGGGCGCCGTCCACCCCGGTCGAGCAGATCGTCGCCGGAGTGTTCGCGGACGTTCTCGGCATCGACGCGATCGGTGTCGACGACGACTTCTTCGAGCTCGGCGGCAACTCGCTCGTCGCGACCCAGGTCGTGGCCAGGCTCGGAGCGGCGCTCGACGCCGCGGTGCCGGTGCGTGCGCTCTTCGAGGCGACGACCGTCGAAGCGCTCGCCGCGCGTCTCGAGTCGCACACCGGCGGACCGGGTCGTGCCGCACTCGTGCCGCAGCCCCGCCCCGAGCGGATCCCGTTGTCGGCGGCGCAGTCCCGCATGTGGTTCCTCAACCGCTTCGACCCGGGTTCGGCCGCGTACAACATCCCGATCGCGATCCGCATGGCGGGCGCACTCGACGTGGCGGCACTGCAGCTCGCCGTCGACGACGTGGTCGCCCGCCACGAGGTGCTGCGCACCGTCTACCCGGAGGTCGACGGCACCGGGGTGCAGGACGTGCTGTCCCCGGAGCGGGCCCGCCTGACACCGGCCGTCGAGAACGTCTCGGAGACCGCCGTACTCGAGCGGGTCGCCGAGCTGGTCACGGCCGGGTTCGACGTCACGACGGCGGTTCCGGTCCGCGCGGCTCTGCTGCGGATCGCCGAGGACGACCACGTGTTCGTGTTCGTCGCGCACCACATCGCCGCGGACGGTTTCTCGATCGCGCCGCTGACCCGCGACGTCGTCACGGCGTACGCGGCCCGCGTGCAGGGTGGCACCCCCACCTGGGCGCCGCTGCCGGTGCAGTACGCGGACTACACGCTGTGGCAGCGGGACGTGCTCGGCGACGAGGCGGATCCGCAGTCGCTGCTCGCGCAGCAGCTCGGGTACTGGACCGAAGTCCTCGCCGGGGCTCCCGAGGAGGTGACGCTGCCGACCGACCGGCCGCGTCCCGCCGCGCTGTCGCACCGCGGTGCCACCCACCGGTTCACCGTGCCCGCCGACGTGCGGGCCGGTATCGACCGGCTGGCGGGGGAGCGGGGATCGACGCCGTTCATGGTGGTGCACGCCGCGTTGGCGCTGCTGCTGGCGCGGTTGTCCGGCAGCGATGACGTCACCGTCGGTGCTCCGGTGGCCGGTCGAGGTGACGCCGCGCTCGACGATCTCGTCGGCATGTTCGTCAACACGCTCGTGCTGCGCACCCCCGTGGTGGCCGACGAGACGTTCGCGGACCTGCTGGCGCGGGCCAGGACGGCGGATCTCGGCGCGTTCGGACACGCCGACATTCCGTTCGAGCGTCTCGTCGAAGCGCTCGACGTCGAACGGTCCACGGCGCGCAACCCGCTGTTCCAGGTGGCTCTGGTGTTCCAGAACCAGCCGGCTGCGGCGTTCGATCTCGGTGGACTGCGGCTCGCCGCAGTCGAATTCGAGGACGGAGTCTCCCGCTTCGACCTGCAGGTGACCGTCACCGAGGTCGGTGCCGGAGGCGAATACCGCGTCGACCTGACCTACGCGACCGACCTGTTCGACGAGTCGACCGTGGTGGCGTTCGCCGAGCGGTTCGGCCGGGTGCTCGCCGCGGTCACCGCCGATCCCACGATCGTCGTCGGGGACGTCGAGGTCCTCGCGGACTCCGAGCGCGCGGCCCTCGTCGGCGCCGCCCGCGCGGGCGCCGCTGCCGCTCGCGCTCCTCGCGGCCGGGTGTGGACGTCGACCCTGCCCGCGCTCATGGCGGAGGCCGTCGCGAAGAACCCGGACGGGACCGCGCTGGTCTTCGGCGACCGCTCGCTGACCTACCGGGAACTCGACGAGCAGTCCTCGCGCCTGGCGCGGGTGCTGCTCGGCCGGGGAATCGGATCGTCCGATCTCGTCGCGATCGCGGTGCCGCGGTCGATCGAGTCCGTGCTCGCCGTGTGGGCGGTCGCGAAGACCGGCGCCGGCTACGTCCCGGTCGACGTGAAGTACCCGGCCGATCGTGTCGCGCACATGATCGACGATTCGGGAGTCGTTCTGGGCCTGACGATGTCGGCGCACGTCGACGGACTGTCGGACGGTGTCGACTGGCTCGTGCTCGACGACGCGGACGTGCGGTCCCGGTGCGCTGCCGAATCCGATGCGCCGGTCACCTACCGGGATCTGCCCGCACCGATCCGGTCGTCGCAGGTCGCGTACGTGATCTACACGTCCGGTTCGACGGGCCTCCCGAAGGGCGTCGCCGTCACCCACGCCGGTCTGCACAACTTCTGCGTCGAGCAGTACGAGCGGTACTCGCCGACGGAGCAGTCGCGCGTCCTGCACGTGGCATCGCCGAGTTTCGACGCGTCCGTCCTCGAACTGCTGCTGGCGCTCGGCGCGGCCGCGGCGATGGTGGTCTCGCCGCCGGACGTGTTCGGCGGGGACGCACTCGGGGACCTGATCCGGCGCGAGTCGGTGACGCACGCGTTCATCACCCCGACGGTGCTGGCGTCGATGGATCCGGCGGGTCTGGATTCGTTGCAGCATCTCGTCGCCGGTGGCGAGGCGGTCTCGGCGGACATCGTGGAGAAGTGGGCGCCCGGACGGTCGCTGTACAACGGCTACGGGCCGACGGAGACGACGATCATGTCGAACATCTCCGAACCGATGGTCCCCGGTGCGCCGGTCACGATCGGCGGGCCGATCCGCGGAATGCGGGAACTGGTGCTCGACAGCCGGTTGCGGCCCGTTCCGGTGGGCGTGCCCGGCGAGTTGTACATCGCCGGTGTGCAACTCGCTCGCGGATACCACGAGCGTCGCGGTCTGACCGCGGAGCGATTCGTCGCGGATCCGTTCGGTGTTCCCGGTGACCGCATGTACCGCACGGGCGATGTCGTGACGTGGACGGCGGACGGCGAGATCGCCTACGTCGGGCGCAGCGACTTCCAGGTCAAGATCCGCGGTCTGCGCATCGAACTCGGCGAGATCGACGCGGCCCTTTCCGCGCACCCGTCCGTCGACGTGGCCGCGACGGTCGCGCACAAGGACGGCGAGTCCTCGTCGGCGCAGCTCGTCGGATACGTGCTGCCGGTGGCGGGGGAGCGGATCGATCCGGCCGAACTCAAGGAGTTCGTGGCGAGAAGCGTTCCCTCGCACATGGTTCCGTCGGCGATCATGGTCCTCGACCAGCTGCCGCTGACCCCGGTCGGCAAGCTGGATCGCCGGGCCCTGCCGGCGCCGGTGTTCGAGGCGCGGGAGTTCCGCGCACCCGTCACGCCGGTCGAACTCGCGGTCGCGGCCGTGTTCGCCGAGGTCCTCGGTGTCGAGCGGGTCGGTCTCGACGACGACTTCTTCGAACTCGGCGGGCATTCGCTGCTGGTGATCAAGGTGATCAACCGGTTGCGGGACCTGACCGGTCTCGAGGCCGGGGTCCAGGAGTTGTTCGACCACCCGCAGGTCGAGGATCTCGCGCGGGCGATCGACCCGCAGCGCAGCGGACCGGACGTCGCGAGCTTCGCGGAACACGTGAGCCTCGCCGCGGACATCACCGCCGACGGGGCGCAGCCGCCGCGCGTCGAACCCGAGGTCGTGCTGTTGACCGGTGCCACCGGTTTCCTCGGTTCGCACCTGGTGCGGGAACTGCTCGATCGCACCGACGCCGAGGTGTGGTGCCTCGTCCGGGCCGAGTCGCCCGAACACGGCCTGGCCCGCATCGTGGAATCGATGCGCCGCTTCGGATCCTGGCGGGACACCGGAGCCGACCGCATCGTCGCGGTGCCGGGTGATCTCGGGCAGGACCGGCTCGGGCTCGACGAGGACCGGTTCGCCGAACTCGCCGAGCGGGTCGACGCCATCGTGCACAACGGGGCACGTGTCAACCACATCGAGACGTACAGCCGGTTGCATCGGCCGAACGTGCTCGCGACGGAGGAACTGCTGCGGCTCGCCGCGACCGTCCGGCTCAAGCCGCTGCACTTCGTGTCCACCGGCTCGGTCCTCACCGACGAGGCGGCGCTCGCGGAAGGGCGGCCGTACGTCGCGGGCGAGGACGATCTGCTCGAGGCGGAGCGGGTCGGCGGCTCGGGGTACGTCCAGTCGAAGTGGGTCGGCGAGGCCGTGGTCCGGCTCGCCGGCGAACGGGGCGTTCCGGTGTCGATCTACCGGCCCGGTCTGATCACCGGCGACGTGGAAACCGGTGCGTGCGGCTCGGACGACGCGTTCTGGAACATGGTGCGCGCCATCGTCGCGCTGCAGCAGATTCCGGACATCGCGACCGGCACGGTGCCGATGGTCCCGGTCAACTACGTCGCACGGGCGCTGGTGCAGCTCGCCGTCGATCCGGTGACCTGGGGTGGGACCTACCATCTCGTGTCGCAGCGGCGGGTGCCGATGTCCGAGCTCGAAACGCAGTTGCGTGCGCACGGATTCGACCTGCGCACGGTGACGGTGCCCGAGTTCGGGGAGGCGTTGTTCACCACGGCGGAGAAACTCTCCGCGGCCGGTGACGACAGTCTGATGCGGGCGATGCTCGTGTCCGGCCAGTTCGCGACCGGTCTCGCCGAGATCGAGACGTTCTCGGACGAGAAGACTCGCGCGTACCTGGCCGGGACCGGCGTGGAGTGCCCGGTCGTGGACGCGGAGGTGCTCGGTCGGTACGTGGAGTACTACGCCCGGACCGGCTTCTTCCGCCGGCTCGACGGCTAGAACCGGAAACGGCCGGACCGGAACGTGGGTTCCGGTCCGGCCGTTCCGGTTTCGAGCTGTAGATACGGATCAGACGCCGAGCGCACCGGCGAGGACAGGCCAGGAGTTCTGGAGCTCGTCACGCCAGTAACCCCACGAATGCGTTCCGGTGGGCCGGAAGACGACGGTCGCGGGAATGTCGAGGTCGTCGAGCCTTCGCGCCATGTTCTGCGTGCAGCCGTTCGTCGCGGCCTCGATGATCCCTCCGACGACGACCTGATTCGCGAGTACCCCGATGTCTCCGTCGATGTCGGGTCCGGTGAGGGTGTCGTACTGTCCGGGCAGGCCGCTGCCGTTCGACAGGTACAGAGCCAGACCACGCAGCTTCTCGGCGTTGACGTAGGGATCGTTCTCCACCCAGTCGGGGTCGTCCGGTGGGCCCCACATGTTCTCGGTGTTTCCGTCGCCCCAGGATTCGACCACGAGATTCACGTACGCCTGCCCGACGGGGTCCGACGTCTGCGCGCAGCCGCTGTACGCGGCGACGCCGCGGTAGAGGCCCGGTTTCGCGAGGGGAAGCTGCAGCACCGACGTGCCCGACGACGAAAGGCCCGCGATCGCGTTGACGCCGTCGGCGCCCAGACCGGCGTCGATCAACGGGGGCAGTTCCTCGGTGAGGAAGGTGGTCCACTTGTTGACACCGAGCACCGGATCGGGCCGCTGCCAATCGGTGTAGTAGCTCCACTTGCCGGCCATCGGGGTCACCACGTTGATGTTCTTGTCGGCCAGGAACGTCGCCGCGTCGGTCCGTGCCCGCCAGGTCGCACCGTCCTCACCGCCGCCGGCGCCGTTGAGCAGATACAACGTGGGGCGGGGCACGCTCGTGTCCTTCGGACGGATGATATCGAGCGGGATCTCCCGGTCCATCGACCCGGAATACACGTACATCACGAGGGACTGCGCGTCACGCACCTCGATCCGTGTGATGCGTGAACCGTTGACCGACACCGGCGATGCGAGCGGCTGTGCGTTGTCGATGACCGGATCCGCCTCTGCGGCACCGGCGGTGACAACGGGGAACAGTGCGGTGACGAGGGCGAACGCTGCCGCCTGGGCCACTCGCGCACGCCGCGTTCTGCTCTGGCCGGGCGCGCGGAGCGCATCGCGTGATGCCGGTCGGATCATCGTCGTGGACCTGCCTGTCGGGGGCGTCGGAAGCCCCGACGCCGGCTGGGTTCGGTTGTCTCATCGTCGCGAAACGGGTTTCCGTTTCATCACGGCAATAGTCCCTCGACGGCCGATGCACGGCCGGAGATCCGAACTTCTTTACGGTATCGTCACCGTTGGCGTACGGTGTGATCCGCACCGATGGGGGGTTCGTGCTGTCGCCGCCATCGTTGAACCGGCCGCTGCGGCGGTCGCCTACAGGAGGAGTTCTCAGATGCGTCGTGCACTGACCGTTCTGCTCGGCAGCGCAGCCGCTGCCGGTATCGCTTTCGGCGCCGCGGGTGCCGCTCAGGCGGAACCGATCGTGCCGCAGGCGCCGATCCCGTTCATCGGCCTGACCGTGGATCAGCTCACGGACGCGGTCACTCCGCCGAACTGCCCGCCGGGCAACCTGTTCGCCGTGATCGGCGGTCAGTGCTTCGTGATCGGCTGATACGCGACAACCGTTCGCAACAGTCGACGATGGGATCCCTTCGGGGGTCCCATCGTCGCATGTACGAGGGCGCTGCTCCGCGGTGACCCGACACGCAGGAACAGCAATGGAGAAGGTGGGAAGCGAGCGCATGCGCCGAAACACGAACCGTACGGCGGTAGCCGTCGCGAGGTCCCTTGCCGTGGTACTGACCGCGGCCGCACTGCCCATGGCTGTGGGTACTGCCTCTGCGGGGGCCGATCCGGTCCTCGACACCGGGAAGGTTCTCGCTTCGGTCGAGTCGCCCAACGGTTCGAAGATCACCAAGGCCGAGGTGTACGACGAGCACTCGATCATCATCTGGGTCTACTCGGCGTCGATGGGACGTGAGATCCCGGTCGACGTGTGGCGTCCGGCCGACACGAGCGAACCGCGGCCCACGCTGTACCTGCTCAACGGTGCCGGTGGCGGCGAGGACGCCGGGACGTGGCGTCTGCAGACCGACGCGATCGACTTCCTGACCGAGAAGAACATCAACGTCGTGTCGCCGCTGGGCGGCCGGTTCAGCTACTACACCGACTGGTACTCCCCGGACCCGGTCCTCGGCAACAACAAGTGGACGACGTTCATCACCGAGGAACTGCCACCCATCGTCGACGCCGCGCTCGGCACCAACGGCGTCAATGCCATCGCCGGCCTGTCCTCCTCCGGCACGTCGGTGTTCTCGCTCGCGACCGCGAAGCCGGGCCTGTTCAACGGCGTCGCCGCCTACAGCGGGTGCGCGCAGACGTCGGACCCGATCGGCAAGCAGTTCGTCAAGCTCACGGTCGAGACCTGGGGCGGCGGCGACGTCGTCAACATGTGGGGTTCGGACGACGACCCGGCGTGGGAGGCGAACGATCCGTACCTGCACGCGGAGAAGCTGCGCGGCCTGGAACTGTACGTCTCGAACGGCACCGGCCTGCCCGGCCGCTACGACAACGGCGACGGCCCGGGTATGAACGGTGACGCCGGGAACGTGGCCAACCAGGTCATCGTCGGTGGCGTGATCGAGGCCGCCACCAACTACTGCACGCACAATCTGCAGGACCGGCTGAACGAGCTCGGCATTCCGGCGACCTTCAAGTTCCGCGACGACGGCACCCACTCGTGGGGCTACTGGGAGGACGAGCTGAAGGAGTCGTGGCCGGTGCTGGCACGCGCGCTCGACATCGACGAGAGCTGATCCGCGAGCGCATCGCGACAGCCGCGACGAACATCTCGGGGCCGGTGACGAACTTCGTCACCGGCCCCGAGATCGCTTCTACCGGGGAGCGGTTCAGGCCCGCCAGACGAACCGGCGCGGCTTGAGCCGGTCGAGGGTGGTCCACAGCTTGTAACGCCGGCCGGGGATGCTCACGACCCGGCCCTTCGCCGCGTCCTCGAGGGCGGTCCGCGCGACGTCCGCGGTGTCGAGCCACAGCTGCTTCGGGACGCCGGACACGTCCTGCCCGCCACGAGGATGGAACTCGGTATCCATGAATCCGGGGCACAGCGCGACCATGCGCACGCCGTCCGCGGCGACCTTGTGGGCGAGCCCTTCCGAGAACTTGACGACCCACGCCTTGCTCGCGCTGTACGTCGACGCCGGGCCCGTGAACAGACCCGAAACACTCGCGACGTTGACGATCGTGCCGCGGCCCGCAGCCCGCATCGACGGCAACGCGGCGTGCGTCAGCTCCAGCACCGCGGTGACGTTGACCCCGAGCTGGCTGCGCAGCAGGTCGAGGTCCGCGTCCCAGAACTCACCGTCGGTGAGGAAACCGGCATTGTTGACGAGGACGTCGACGCCCTTCGCGAGCCGTTCGGAGGCCGCGTCCCGCCCCGCCTCGGTCGCGAGATCCGCCGCGATGATCTCCGCGCGCACGCCGTGCGTGCCGGCGAGTTCGTCCGCCAGCGCGCGCAGTCGTGCCTCGTCGCGCGCCACCAGAACCAGATCGTGCCCCTGCTCGGCGAGCAATCGGGCGAAAGCCGCGCCGAGTCCGGAGGTGGGGCCGGTGACGAGTGCGACCGGGCGGGTCGATGGTGATGTGGCTGCGGAATCAGT
>NZ_JADZGH010000261.1:10019-25646 GCF_015865005.1 Rhodococcus sp. CX | reverse complement strand
GGCCGCATGGCGATAGCCGCGGACAGCCGGATACAGGAAGACCGCGATCATTCCGAACGACCACGCGCAGGTGAGCAGCAGCGGCTCGAGGACGGGTCCGCCGAGCGAGAGACCCTTCATCGTGTCGACCGCGCAGGAGAGCGGCTGGTACTGCACGACCGGCTGCAGCCACGTCGGATACGCCATCACCGGCACGAACCCCGAATTGAAGAACATCAGCAGAGTGCAGACGATCGACACGGTCTCCACGAGCGGGGAATCGCCGGACATCACGGCCAGCGCGGTGATCATCACCGCGAAACCCATTCCGAACAGAATCGGGATCAGCAGCATGACGACCCCGGCGAGCGGTCCCTGCAGGAAACGGAATCCCAGGGCGGTTCCGACGATCACGATGAGCAGGGTCGTGGCGAAGATCCGTACGGCCTCGGCCATCATGCGGCCGACGAGGCCCGAGGCGCGGTGGACGGGCATCGCCCAGAACCTGCTGAGCAGGCCCTTCTTGCGCTCTTCCCGCAGTCCCACGGCGCTGACGACCGACCCGAACATCGCACCGATCAGCGCGATCAACGGAACGTTGCCGTAGATCGCGGGTTGCCCGGTCGCCGCGGTGATCGAATCGCCCAACACGAGCCGGAACATGAGGAGCGTCAGTGCCGGATACAGCAGTGCCTGAATCATCGTCGCCGGGTCGCGTGACCAGCGTCGCAGCAGCCGGCCGCACTGCATCAGGCTGTGTTCGACGAGCGCGCGTGCCGAGCCCTCCGGATGCGCCGCGTCGGGCTCGGGGAAATCGAACATCCGGTCGGCGTCGAAGGCGCGCTGCGGTACGCGGTCGGTGTGCGTGCTCATCCGCGCCTCACACTCGCCCAGACCGCGAGGGGCGCGCACACCACGAGCAGGCCCGCGCACCACAGGGCCGCCGGCAGCAGCACCGAGGCGGTGATGCCACCCTCTGCCATGTCGCGCATCGCGAAGGAGAACTGGGAGATGGGCTGGTTGCGGACGAACGGGCGGATCCACTCGGGAAAGCCCTCCTCCGGAACGAACCCGCAGGACAGCATGCCCAGGATCAGCTGCGGCAGAGCCAGCGCCTGCGAGGTCGCCTCGGGACTCTTCGCCAGCGAACCGATCGCGTCGGCTCCCAGCGACAGGGTGACGCCTATGAGCAGTCCGAATCCGCAGAACGCCGCTGCCTGCCAGAAACCGGCGCTGAACCGGAACCCGATGACGTGCCCGAAGAGCAGCGCGGCTGTCAGCGCCACCACGGACCGAAAGAAACTGCTGGTCATACGGGAGGTGAGCGGTGCCGGCGCCGATACCGGCATCGTCTTGAGCCGGGTGGTGAATCCGTTCGCGGATTCCCTCGCGGCGACCTGCGAAGCGGAGATCGCGGTGAAGGCCATCGCCTGCAGCACGATGATCGGCATGAGGAACTGCGCGTAGTCGATGCCCTTGATCTGCATGACGAACTTCAACGGCAGGTAGAAGCCGATCGTGAAGACCAGCGGCGCGATGATCGCGATGAACAGTTGTCCCTCGCGGACCATCGCCCGGATGGACCGGCCCGACAGGGCCCGCCACTGGTGGAAACCCGACGGTTCGACCCGTCGGTGCACACCGACACCCTTGTCGGGAAGGGAGAGCAGGGCATCGCGTCGAAGGCTTCGCGGTGCAGTGACACCCTTCGCGCCGGCAGTCACGCTCTTGGCGGTCGCGGTCACGTGGCCACCTCTTCCGCCGGTTGCTCGTCGGGAAGGGGGGAAGCGGAGTGGCCGGTCAAGGTGAGGAACACGTCGTCGAGCGACGGCCGGCGCAGTCCGATGTCCGCGAGCGGAATCTCCTCGGCGTCGAGCCGGCGCAGCGCTTCGGCCAGCGTCGCAGCTCCGCCCGGCGCGGGAATCGAGACGTGGTCCACGCTCGGGTGCTGCGCGACCTCGGCACGCACCTCGTCGGGCACCAGGTCACCCAGCGCGGCGATCACCCGCGGCACCGCTGCCGGGTCGGCCGGCACGACCTCGCAGAAGCTGCCGCCGGTGCGGGACTTCAGTTCGTCGGCCGTACCCTCCGCGACGATGGTGCCCCTGTCGATGACGATGATGTTGTCGCTGAGAAGGTCGGCCTCTTCGAGATACTGCGTGGTCAGCAGCACCGTGATGCCCTGGTTCTTCAGCGCCGCGACGAGCGACCAGACGCCCTGGCGGCTCCGGGGGTCCAGTCCGGTGGTCGGTTCGTCGAGGAACACCACCTCCGGGCGCACGACGAGTCCGCATGCGATGTCCACCCGTCGCCGCATACCGCCCGAGTAGTGCCGGACCGCGCGCCGAGCTGCCTCGACGAGATCGAACTCCTCCAGGAGGGCTTCCGCCCGGGCCTTCGCCGTCGCCCGGTCGAGTCCCATCAGGCGCCCGAAGAGGATGAGGTTCTCGCGGCCGGTCAGCGCCTCGTCGAGCGCGGCGTACTGGCCGGTCATCATGATCGAGCGCCGGACTTCCGGCGCATGGGTCACCACGTCGTAGCCGGCGATCCGCGCGCGACCGCTCGTGGGCCGGATCAACGTCGACAGGATCTTGACGGTCGTCGTCTTTCCGGCGCCGTTCGGTCCGAGAATTCCCAGGACGCTGCCCGGGGGTGCGGAAAAGGAGATTCCGCTGAGTGCGTGCACATCACCGAACGATTTGTGGACGTCCTCCACCAGTACTGCGTAGTCCTGATATCCCAGCATCACGCTCCGCCGTCGAGTTCGATCCGGAATGGCCCGTTCTGTCCCCGTTCCCCTGCACTTCCTGTTCCTCGCTGTTTCTCGGCGCGAGGACCGTCGTCGTCTCGCCGATGCTACCCGCGCGGACGATCCGGACACGGCCGTCCGGAATCGCGCCGTCCGGAATCTTCGTGGATCCGGACCGGGAGGCAACTTCGCGTGCTCTGGTTGTAATGCCCGTTTCCCATCCGAACAGACAATGCGTCGGCTATCGTGAAATTCGCGTCGGGGCGGGACTTGCGGGAGATTCCGAGTGAAAATCCTTCTGCGTGATGGCCAGGCACGGCTCGCGAAGCGAGTGCAATATCGACGGGCGATGACACCGCGTCACGCCCTCGAATTGGTTTCCGACGCGGTTACCGGGGAATCGGCGATCGTGGACGTCTGGGTATTCGCTCCCGGTCCCGACGGTGCCGGCCCGATCGACCGGAATTTTCTGCTCGAATGGATCGGCGACCGGATCTCGCGGTCGAGGGCGCTCACCGAGCAAGTCGAATTCCACCGCTGCCCGGCGGACCCGAACTGGATTCGGGGCATCGACCCGCAGTGGGAGCAGCAGGTGTATTGCGTCGACGTCGCCGGGGAGAACTGGGACGCATTGCGGCGCAGATTCGCGGCCGTGCTCGCGGAACCGATGGATCTGAGCAGGCCGCCCTGGGAATTGCACGTATTGACCGGGGCGAAAGGAATCGACGGTTTTCCCGACGGCTCGACTTTCGTCGTCCTGAAATTCCACCACTGTGTCGGCGACGGAATCGAGACCGTGGCGATCGCTCGCCGGCTGTTCGACGACACGGACGGTGAAGCCGAGCCCGCCGATCCGGACGTGCTGTCCGGTCCACCGCTCCTCGTGCAGACGGCGGCCGTGCCCGTCCGGGTCGTACGCATGCTGCGCGCCTGGCGCCGGGCCCGGGCCGCGGTCGCGGAGTTCGAGGATCTGGTCGCCCGCGAGGAGATCACCCCGGCACCGGCTGCGCCTCGTACCCGCTTCAACGGGCCGTTGTCCGGCCGCACGACCGCCGACGTCCTTCGGTGGGACCTGGGCGCCGTGCAGCAGGCGCGGCGGAAGGTGCCCGGTGCGACCGTCAACGATTTCGTCCTGGCCGTGGTGGCCGGTGGTCTGCGCGGATACCTCGAACGTTACGGGGAGCTGCCCGAGGAACCGCTCGTCGCGGCGATCCCCATGTCCGTGATCCCGCCCCGGGACCGAGTGCGGGCGCCCGAGCGCGGTTCCAACCAGTTCTCGATGGTCCTGCTCTCGCTGGGCACCGACGAACCCGATCCGCTCGTACGTTTCCGGTCCATCGTGTCCGCTTCGGCCGCGGGCAAGGCCCGGGCGCGAACCGCGGCCGCCGTGACCGTGACGACCGCGCTCGACGACTACCCCTGGTGGGTCGCCAAGCGCATCGTCGCCGCTCACCAGCGACGGGTATCGGCGGGAGCGCGGGTGGTCGCGAACACCACCGTGGCGAACGTGCCCCGGGGTTCGGGTGTGCTCACGTGCTGTGGTGCGCAGGCAGTTTCGGCGTTCGGTGTGCTCGCCGTCCACGGCGGGGGAGGGCTCGGACACATCGTGACGTCGTTCGGAGACGAACTGGCGCTCACGTTCACCGCGGACGAGTCGATGATGCCGGATCCCGGTGCCTACCGGGACGACCTGCTCGCCTCCTTCGACGCGCTGGTGACGGCTGTCGACGGTCGTTCACAGGGTGATCCCCCGAGGAACCGCATCTCGGTGTGACCTGAGACAGCTTCGACGTGTATTTCCGTTACCCACCGTTACCGAAAGGTAATGTCCGTATTCGGTGCCGTACCGACTGCCGGTACGACGCCGACACGGCAAGGGGTGTCGTGACATCACCAGATAGGGACGGACGCGGAATGAATGGACGGTCGGGGGCCGGACGCACAGCACGACGCCGGGTGATGACACCCAGGCACGCACTCAATCTCACGGATCCACGGACCGTCGATGAATCGAAGTTCGTGCAGATCTGGGTCTTCGAACCGGGCGAGCCCGGCCAGGAGCCGATCGGCCGCGACGAACTCGTCGAGTGGATGACCGCCCGGCTCGACCGGTCCCGGGTGTTCACCGAGATCGTCGAATTCCGGTCGCCGTTGGCGTATCCCGTCTGGCGGACGGCCGAGCACGTCGACGTCGCCGACCACATTCGGTGCCTCGACCTCGACGGTGCCGGCTGGGACGGGTTGACCGCCGAACTGGCTCGCATCGTCGCCGCGCCGATGGATCTGAGCCGGCCGCTGTGGGAACTGCACGCGATCACCGGGGTGCGGGACGTGCCCGGCATTCCGGACGACGCCTACTACATCGTGATCAAGTTCCAGCACGCGATCGGGGACGGCATCGAGGCGGGCGCGATCTCGCGGCGGCTTTTCGATGCTCCCGACGCGGACGTCGAGAAGCCCGAACCCGAGTACACCCCGCCGGGGCTGTTGCGTCAGGTCGCGTCGGTCCCCGGGCAGGTGGTGAGCATGCTGCGCGCCGCACGCCGCACCAAGGAAGCGGTCGCCGAACTCGACGCCCTGACCGCCCGCGGGGAGATCCCGCCCGCGCCGACCGCGGTGCCGAACCGGTTCAATTCGCCTGCGAGCGGCGGTGCGGTGGTCGTGGACGTCGCACGGCGATCGCTCGATGCCGCGCAGGCCGCTCGCCGGACCGTGCCGGGAGTCACCGTCAACGACTTCGCACTCGCCGTCGTCTCCGGGGCGATGCGTGAGTACCTGCGCCACCACGGTGAGCTCGGTGCCGACCCGGTGGTGGTCGCGTCGCCCATGTCGCTGGTGCCGCTGGCCGAGCGTCGCGGGAACCCGGAACAGGCGTCGAACCAGTTCGGGATGATTCTGGTCGACCTGCACGTGCAGGAACCCGACCCGAGAGTCCGCCTCCAGAAGATCGCCGAATCCACCGCGCAGGGCAAGCAGCGCAGCCGCAGCGCCCCGGCGATGATTGCGACCACCGCGCTCGACGACTACCCGTGGTGGATGGCCCGCAAGGTCGTGGCGGCGACGCACCACGCCGTCGAAGCCGGGACCGGTATCTCCGCGAACGCCATGATCACGAACGTTCCCCGTGGATCGTCCGAACTCACCCTGTTCGGCCGGCGCTCCCTCGAGGCCTTCAACCTGTCGTCGGTCCACTCGGGATTCGCGATGAGCATCACGTCGCTCGGCAGTGAATTGTCGATCAGCTTCACCGCGAACGCGGCGGCGATGCCGGATCCGCAGCGCTTCCGGCGGGCACTGGAGGATTCGTTCGACACGCTCGTGTCCGCACTGGGTACCACCGATCCGGACCGCCCGGCCGTTCCCGTCAGCTGATCTGCGCGACCGGGACCCGCTCGCTCAGTCCCAGACTCCGACTTCGTCGAGGTGCCGGACCAGCCGCTGGGCACCGTCGGTGAAGTGCTGCCGGGTCACCTCCCCGGCAGCATCGGAGTCCCCGCGGGCGAGTGCGTCGATCAGGCGCGTGTGACTCTGCACGGCGGCGGCGCCCCAGTCGGGGTCCGAGGAATAGAAGCTGGCCGGCGTGTAGCGGGTGGCGTTGAGCAGGAACCAGGACAGTTTGCGCGCGTCCGCCGCCCGGTTCAGGGTGCGGTGGAACACGAACTCGACGTCCTCGATCCGTCCGCCCTCGCCGGCACGCACGGCCTCACGCAGCTGCTCGTTGAGTTCGGTGAGTTCGGCAACCGTCTCGGGGGTGATGGACCGCGCCGCGCGCCTGGCGAGTTCCTCCGCGATCTGTCCCTGGAGCCAGAACAGGTCGTCGATGTCGCCGCGACTGAGCGGTGCGACGACGTACCCGCGGTGGGGGACCAGCTCGACCAGGCCCTCGCCGCGCAGGGTCAGCAGCGCCTCCCTCACGGGTGTGACGCTCACGCCGAGTTCCGCGGCGGTCTCGTCCAGGCGGATGAAGTCTCCGGGCCGCACGCCGCCGGACATGATGCGATTGCGTACGTGAACAGCGACGTCGTCGGACAGCTGGGGACGGCGGCGCAGCGCGCGGGACCCGACGGGACGCGGCCGGGCGGACGATGTCATGGGCACTCCTCGGGTCCGGGGTTCGGTGGGGACCGGATCCGGTCGGTGCAGTATCCCACCCCGAATGGGGCAGGGATCCGGTTCCGGGACGGATTCCGGTACGACCGCAGCGGCCGCGGGTCTCGCGAGTTGAGTTTGTGGGAGCAGTCCTGCATACTGGTCGGGTTGCCTTGACCGGGTCATGGTTTTTTTGCGGCTCGGAACGGGTTGGTGTGACAGTCGCGGATCGAGCCTGACGGCCTGGTCGCGGCCACATGCAAGACGGAAGCAGTACCCCTGTGCGCCCGTATGGGTGCATCCGGTGGGTTCCCGCGGCATCGAGCTTCGGTGCCGGGGAATGAGCGGGAAGGCGACACGCCCGACCGCGTGGACCGGAGAACTATTGACAGATGAACAGCGGCAGCGGATCGGGTGCGTCCCGGTATCGCATCGTGTCAGTGCTGTTCTCGGTCGCCGTTCCGGTGGGGCTGTGCAGACGAGGTGGCTCCCGGCTCGTTCGGGTGCTACGAAACGCGGCAAGAAAAGGACACTAAGCGTGGCGGGACAGAAGATCCGCATCAGGCTCAAGGCCTATGACCACGAGGCGATCGACGCATCTGCGCGCAAGATCGTCGAGACGGTGACCCGTACGGGTGCCCGCGTGGTCGGCCCGGTGCCGTTGCCCACCGAAAAGAACGTGTACTGCGTCATCCGCTCGCCGCACAAGTACAAGGACTCGCGCGAGCACTTCGAGATGCGTACTCACAAGCGGCTGATCGACATCCTCGACCCGACGCCGAAGACGGTCGACGCTCTCATGCGCATCGACCTCCCGGCCAGCGTCGACGTCAACATTCAGTGAGCTTGTAGAAGACGCAGCGGAGATAACAAATGACTAACCAGATCAAGGGAATCCTGGGCACCAAGCTCGGCATGACCCAGGTCTTCGACGAGAACAACCGGGTCGTTCCGGTCACCGTCGTCAAGGCCGGACCGAACGTGGTCACGCAGATTCGCACCGAGGAGCGCGACGGCTACAACGCCGTGCAGCTCGCCTTCGGCGCCATCGACCCCCGCAAGGTGAACAAGCCGGTCAGCGGCCAGTTCGCCAAGGCCGGCGTGACCCCCCGCCGCCATCTCGTCGAGCTTCGTGTCGAGGACACCTCGGCTTACGAGATCGGCCAGGAGCTCACTGCAGAGGTCTTCGAGGACGGCGCGTTCGTCGACGTCACCGGCACCTCCAAGGGCAAGGGCTTCGCGGGCACCATGAAGCGCCACGGCTTCGCCGGCCAGGGTGCCTCGCACGGTGCGCAGGCCGTGCACCGTCGTCCCGGTTCCATCGGTGGCTGCGCCACCCCGGGCCGCGTGTTCAAGGGCACGCGCATGTCCGGCCGCATGGGTAGCGACCGCGTCACGACGCAGAACCTCTCGGTCCACAAGGTGGACGCCGAGAACGGCCTGCTGCTGATCAAGGGTGCGATCCCGGGCCGCAAGGGCGGCGTCGTGATCGTCAAGACCGCAGTGAAGGGTGGTGCACGGGCATGACCAGCACCGAGACCGCAACCAAGCTGACGCTGGACGTCAAGGCTCCGGGTGGCAAGACCGACGGCACCGTCGATCTCCCCGCCGAGATCTTCGACGCTCCCGCGAACATCGCGCTGCTGCACCAGGTCGTCGTGGCCCAGCTCGCCGCGGCTCGCCAGGGCACGCACTCCACCAAGACCCGCGGCGAGGTCCGCGGCGGTGGCAAGAAGCCGTACCGGCAGAAGGGCACCGGCCGCGCCCGTCAGGGTTCGACCCGCGCGCCTCAGTTCGCCGGCGGTGGCACGGTCCACGGACCGCAGCCGCGTGACTACAGCCAGCGCACGCCCAAGAAGATGAAGGCCGCCGCCCTCCGCGGTGCCCTCTCCGACCGGGCGCGCAACGAGCGCATCCACGTGATCACCGAGCTCGTCGCCGGGCAGACCCCGTCGACCAAGAGCGCGCGCAGCTTCCTCGCGGAGCTGACCGATCGCAAGAACCTGCTCCTCGTCGTCGGCCGTGAGGATCTCGCGGCGTGGAAGAGCGTGCAGAACCTGCAGAACGTGCACCCCATCGCGCCGGATCAGCTGAACACTTACGACGTGCTCTACAGCGACGACGTCGTCTTCAGCGTCGAGGCGCTCAACACGTTCATCCACGGGCCGGCCGAGTCCGTGCAGCTCGCGAAGGAGGAGAGCAAGTGAGCACGATCGCCGATCCCCGCGACATTCTGCTGGCTCCGGTCATCTCCGAGAAGTCCTACGGGCTGATGGAGGAAGGCACCTACACCTTCCTGGTCCACCCGGACTCGAACAAGACGCAGATCAAGATTGCCGTCGAGAAGGTCTTCGGCGTCAAGGTGAGCAGCGTCAACACCGCCAACCGTCAGGGCAAGCGCAAGCGGACCCGGTTCGGTTACGGCAAGCGCAAGGACACCAAGCGCGCGCTCGTGACCCTCACCGCCGACAGCAAGCCCATCGAGATCTTCGGAGGCCCGGTCGCGTAAGCGGTCGGAACTCGAGAGATAGAGGACGAGAAGACTCATGGCAATTCGTAAGTACAAGCCGACTACCCCGGGTCGGCGCGGCGCGAGTGTCTCGGACTTCGCCGAGATCACTCGGTCGACGCCCGAGAAGTCGCTGATTCGCCCGCTGCACGGTCGCGGTGGTCGTAACGCGCACGGCCGCATCACCACCCGTCACAAGGGTGGCGGACACAAGCGCGCCTACCGCCTGATCGATTTCCGTCGCAACGACAAGGACGGCATCCCGGCCAAGGTCGCTCACATCGAGTACGACCCCAACCGCACCGCCCGCATCGCGCTGCTCCACTACGTGGACGGCGAGAAGCGCTACATCATCGCCCCCAAGGGCCTGGTGCAGGGTGCTCCCGTCGAGTCCGGCCCGACCGCGGACATCAAGCCCGGCAACAACCTGCCGCTGCGCAACATCCCGACCGGTACCACCGTCCACGCGGTGGAGCTGCGTCCGGGTGGCGGCGCCAAGATGGCCCGCTCCGCCGGCGCGAGCATCCAGCTCCTCGGTAAGGAAGGCGCCTACGCCACGCTGCGTATGCCCTCCGGTGAGATCCGACGCGTCGACGTGCGCTGCCGCGCCACCGTCGGCGAGGTCGGCAACGCCGAGCAGTCGAACATCAACTGGGGCAAGGCCGGCCGTATGCGCTGGAAGGGCAAGCGCCCGACCGTCCGCGGTGTCGTGATGAACCCGGTCGACCACCCGCACGGCGGTGGTGAGGGCAAGACCTCGGGTGGTCGCCACCCGGTCAGCCCGTGGGGCAAGCCCGAGGGCCGCACCCGCAAGAACAAGGCGTCCGACAAGCTCATCGTCCGTCGTCGCCGTACCGGCAAGAAGCGCTAGTCAAGGAGGGAGTTAGAGAATGCCACGCAGCCTCAAGAAGGGCCCGTTCGTCGACGACCACCTCCTGGCGAAGGTGGATCTGCAGAACGAGAAGGGCACCAAGCAGGTCATCAAGACCTGGTCGCGCCGTTCCACTATCCTGCCCGATTTCATCGGTCACACGTTTGCCGTCCACGACGGCCGCAAGCACGTGCCGGTGTTCGTCTCGGACTCGATGGTCGGACACAAGCTCGGCGAGTTCGCGCCGACCCGTACGTTCAAGGGCCACATCAAGGACGACCGGAAGAGCAAGCGTCGATGAGCACTGAAACCACCAACCCCAGCGCTCGGGCTGTTGCGCGCCACGTGCGTGTGACCCCGATGAAGGCGCGTCGCGTCGTCGACATCGTTCGCGGCAAGTCGGTCGAGGACGCCCTTGCGATCCTCAAGTTCGCTCCGCAGGCCGCTGCCGAGCCGGTCGCCAAGGTGATCGCCTCCGCCGCTGCCAACGCGCAGAACAACCTGGACCTCGACCCCAGCACGCTCGTCGTCGCGACGGCGTACGTGGACGAGGGTGCGACCCTGAAGCGGTTCCAGCCGCGTGCCCAGGGCCGCGCGTTCCGGATCCGCAAGCGGACGAGCCACATCACCGTGATCGTCGAGAGCGTCGCCTCCCGCTCGACCGCGTCCAACCGTAACCGCCGGAAGGGAGCTCAGTAGTGGGCCAGAAAATCAACCCGCACGGCTTCCGCCTGGGCATCACCACCGACTGGAAGTCGCGTTGGTACGCGGACAAGCAGTACGCGGAGTACGTGAAGGAAGACGTCGCGATCCGTAAGTTCCTGGCCTCCGGCCTGGAGCGCGCGGGCATCGCGAAGGTCGAGATCGAGCGGACCCGGGACCGCGTGCGGGTGGACATCCACACCGCGCGTCCGGGCATCGTCATCGGCCGCCGCGGCGCCGAGGCCGATCGCATCCGCGCCGAGCTCGAGAAGCTGACCGGTAAGCAGGTCCAGCTGAACATCCTCGAGGTCAAGAACGCGGAGTCCGAGGCGCAGCTCGTCGCCCAGGGCGTTGCCGAGCAGCTCAGCAACCGTGTCGCGTTCCGTCGTGCGATGCGCAAGGCCATCCAGTCGGCCATGCGTCAGCCGAACGTCAAGGGCATCCGGGTGCAGTGCTCGGGCCGTCTCGGCGGCGCCGAGATGTCCCGCTCGGAGTTCTACCGTGAGGGTCGCGTTCCGCTGCACACGCTGCGCGCGGACATCGACTACGGCCTGTACGAGGCGAAGACCACCTTCGGTCGCATCGGCGTGAAGGTCTGGATCTACAAGGGCGACATCGTCGGTGGCCGTCGTGAGCTGGCCGCTGCTGCTGCTCCTGCGGATCGCCCGCGTCGCGAGCGCCCCAGCCGTCCGCGTCGCTCCGGTGCTTCGGGCACCACCGCGACGAGCACGGAAGCCGGCCGCGCCGCCTCCGCCGATGCACCCGCTTCGACTGAGAATCAGGAGGGCTGACGCATGTTGATCCCACGGCGGGTCAAGCACCGCAAGCAGCACCACCCGAGCCGTACGGGTGCCGCCAAGGGCGGAACCCAGGTGACCTTCGGTGAGTACGGCATCCAGGCTCTCGAGCCGGCCTACATCACCAACCGGCAGATCGAGTCCGCTCGTATCGCCATGACCCGGCACATCAAGCGTGGCGGCAAGATCTGGATCAACATCTTCCCGGATCGCCCGCTCACCAAGAAGCCGGCCGAAACCCGAATGGGTTCCGGTAAGGGCTCGCCCGAGTGGTGGGTCGCGAACGTCAAGCCCGGTCGCGTGCTGTTCGAGATGAGCTACCCGAACGAGGAGATTGCCCGCGAGGCCCTGCGCCGCGCGATGCACAAGCTCCCCTGCAAGTGCCGCATCGTGACGAGGGAGGAGCAGTTCTGATGGCTACCGGTACCCCCGCCGCGGAACTCCGCGAACTGAGCGACGCAGAACTGGCCGACAAGGTCCGTGAGTTCAAGGAAGAGCTGTTCAACCTGCGCTTCCAGATGGCCACCGGACAGTTGGACAACAACCGTCGCCTCCGCGTGGTGCGGAACGAAATTGCCCGGATCTACACGGTGCTGCGCGAGCGTGAGCTCGGCCTGTCCACCGGCCCGAATGCGGGTGACGTGGCATGAGTGAGGAAAAGGCAGTGAGCAAGAACGAAGAGCGCGCGAGCCGCAAGGTCCGCATCGGCTACGTCGTCTCGGACAAGATGGAAAAGACCATCGTGGTCGAGCTCGAGGACCGTGTGAAGCACCCGCTGTACGGCAAGATCATCCGCCGTACCACCAAGGTGAAGGCGCACGACGAGAACGGTCTGGCCGGCATCGGCGACCGCGTCCAGCTGATGGAGACGCGTCCGCTGTCCGCCAGCAAGCGCTGGCGTCTGGTCGAGGTGCTCGAGAAGGCCAAGTAGGCCCTTCTCCCGCATCGTCGGCGAGTTATCGACTGCGGCACCCCGTCACCCGTTCTCCACGGGAGGCGGGGTGCCGTCGGCGTTCGGGGGCGGCGTGAGCCCGCCGGGCAGGGGAGCGACCTCACAGTTCGCGAATTTGCCCTGCGTGCGGTATATCGCCTACCCTGGACGGGTTGCTTAGCGGGACCCGTGTGTCTTTCGCACGTGAGCCGCGGGTAGCCGACGACCGCGTACGTCCAGGTCGGAAATCTGACGTACAAACCAATCCAGGTCAAGGAGAAGTTAGTGATCCAGCAGGAGTCGCGACTGCGCGTCGCCGACAACACGGGTGCCAAGGAGATTCTCTGCATCCGCGTTCTCGGTGGCTCGTCCCGTCGCTACGCCGGAATCGGCGACATCATCGTCGCCACCGTCAAGGACGCGATCCCCGGTGGCAACGTCAAGCGTGGCGACGTCGTCAAGGCCGTTGTCGTGCGCACCGTCAAGGAGCGCCGCCGGCCGGACGGCTCGTACATCAAGTTCGACGAGAACGCCGCGGTCATCATCAAGGGTGACAACGACCCGCGTGGTACCCGTATCTTCGGCCCCGTCGGCCGCGAGCTGCGCGACAAGCGGTTCATGAAGATCGTCTCGCTCGCTCCGGAGGTGCTGTGATGAAGGTGCACAAGGGCGACACCGTGCTCGTCATCTCGGGCAAGGACAAGGGTGCCAAGGGCAAGGTCATCGCGGCCTACCCGAAGGAGAACCGTGTCCTCGTCGAGGGCGTGAACCGGATCAAGAAGCACACGGCGGTCTCGGCCAACGAGCGCGGCGCATCCTCCGGGGGCATCGTGACGCAGGAGGCCCCGATCCACGTTTCCAACGTCGCGGTCATCGACTCGGACGGCAACCCCACCCGCGTGGGCTACCGGACCGACGAGGAGACCGGCAAGCGCGTTCGGATTTCCCGGAAGAACGGGAAGGACATCTGACATGACCACCACCGAGAACAAGATCCAGCCGCGCCTGAAGGCCCGCTACCGTGCCGAGGTCCGGGACGCGCTGCAGGCGGAGTTCGACTACGCCAACGTCATGCAGATCCCGGGCGTCGTCAAGGTCGTCGTGAACATGGGTGTCGGTGACGCCGCTCGCGACGCCAAGCTGATCAACGGCGCGGTCGCGGACCTGACCCTCATCACCGGTCAGAAGCCCGAGATCCGCAAGGCCCGCAAGTCCATCGCGCAGTTCAAGCTGCGTGAGGGCATGCCGATCGGTGCGCGCGTCACGCTGCGCGGCGACCGTATGTGGGAGTTCCTGGACCGTCTCGTGTCCATCGCGCTTCCCCGTATCCGGGACTTCCGCGGCCTCAACGGCAACCAGTTCGACGGAAACGGCAACTACACGTTCGGCCTGAACGAGCAGTCGATGTTCCACGAGATCGACGTGGACAAGATCGACCGCCCCCGCGGCATGGACATCACCGTCGTGACCACCGCTACCAACAACGAAGAAGGCCGTGCCCTGCTCAAGCACCTCGGCTTCCCGTTCAAGGAGAACTGAGCCCATGGCTAAGAAGGCACTGGTCAACAAGGCCAACAAGAAGCCGAAGTTCGCGGTTCGCGCCTACACCCGCTGCCAGCGTTGCGGCCGTCCGCACGCTGTGTTCCGCAAGTTCGGACTCTGCCGTGTCTGCCTTCGCGAGATGGCACACCGCGGTGAACTTCCCGGGGTTCACAAGAGCTCCTGGTGACGTGAACGGCGGGCGGGTCGCCACTGCGTGACCCGCCCGTCCTCACACCCGTCAGGGGTCCGATCCGTTCTCGCAGATCGGACCCGCACGAAACCAAGTTCGTTGTAGGCCCACGGCCGGAACCGCGACCACGTCGCGGCGTCGGTGTTGTATGGGAACCGCAGCGAGAAAGGTGAACAGGTCAGCTATGACCATGACCGACCCCATCGCAGACTTCTTGACGCGTCTGCGCAACGCCAACACGGCGTACCACGATCAGGTGAAGCTGCCCCACTCGAAGATCAAGGCGAACATCGCCGAGATCCTCAAGCGTGAGGGCTACATCGCCGACTTCCGCACCGAGGATGCCGAGGTGGGCAAGACCCTCGTCGTCGACCTCAAGTACGGGCCTTCCCGCGAGCGCAGCCTCGCCGGTGTGCGCCGCGTGTCGAAGCCCGGCCTGCGCGTGTACGCGAAGTCCACCAACCTGCCCAAGGTCCTGGGCGGCCTCGGCGTGGCGATCATCTCCACGTCCTCCGGCCTGCTCACCGATCGCCAGGCGGCCAAGCAGGGAGTGGGCGGGGAAGTCCTCGCCTACGTCTGGTAAGGGAGGCCAACACATGTCGCGTATCGGAAAGATTCCCGTTACCGTCCCCGCCGGCGTCGAGGTGACCATCGACGGCCAGGACGTCGCCGTCAAGGGCCCCAAGGGCAACCTGTCGCTGACGATCGCCGAGCCCATCGCCATCGCGAAGGGTGAGGACGGCGCGCTCCAGGTCACCCGCCCCAACGACGAGCGTCGCAGCCGTGCGCTGCACGGTCTGTCGCGCACCCTCGTGCAGAACCTCATCGTCGGTGTGACCCAGGGCTACACCACCAAGATGGAGATCTTCGGCGTCGGTTACCGCGTGGCGCTCAAGGGCCAGGACCTCGAGTTCTCGCTCGGCTACAGCCACCCGGTGCTCATCGAGGCCCCGGAGGGCATCACCTTCGCGGTCGAGACCCCGACGAAGTTCTCGATCTCGGGTATCGACAAGCAGAAGGTCGGCCAGATCGCGGCCAACATCCGTCGTCTGCGCAAGTCCGACCCCTACAAGGGCAAGGGCATCCGCTACGAGGGTGAGCAGGTCCGTCGCAAGGTCGGAAAGACGGGTAAGTGATCATGAGCGAGCAGACAGAGAACCAGAAGGCCAAGCGCATCCCGCGCGGCAAGGACGTGTCCACCACGCGCCGGCTGTCGAAGACACGTCGTCACTTCCGTCTCCGCAAGAAGATCTCGGGCACCGCAGATC
>NZ_JADZGH010000261.1:0-10009 GCF_015865005.1 Rhodococcus sp. CX | reverse complement strand
TGCACGCGCAGCTGGTCAACGACCTGACGGGTACGACCATCGCAGCTGCGTCGACGATCGAAGCCGATGTCCGCGCCCTCGAGGGCGACAAGAAGGCCCGTGGCGCCAAGGTCGGTCAGCTGATCGCCGAGCGCGCGAAGGCTGCGGGCGTGGAAGCTGTGGTCTTCGACCGCGGCGGCCACACCTACAGCGGCCGCATCGCGGCCCTCGCGGACGCGGCTCGCGAAGGCGGGTTGAAGTTCTGATGACCATTTTTTCGAACGGAAGGAACGCCTGATGCCGGGACGTCAGCGGCGTGACGGCGGCAACGGCCCCGCCGGACAGAGTGGCCCCAACACCGGGGACAACCGTGGTGGTCGCGACCGCCGCGATCGCGACTCGCGTGGCGGCGCCGCCGCCGAGAAGTCGAACTACATCGAGCGTGTCGTCTCGATCAACCGTGTGTCGAAGGTCGTCAAGGGCGGTCGTCGCTTCAGCTTCACCGCTCTGGTGATCGTGGGCGACGGCAACGGCCTGGTCGGCGTCGGCTACGGCAAGGCCAAGGAAGTTCCCGCGGCCATTCAGAAGGGTGTCGAGGAGGCTCGCAAGGGCTTCTTCCGCGTCCCGCTCATCGGCAAGACCATCACCCACCCGGTGCAGGGTGAGGCCGCTGCAGGTGTCGTCCTGCTGCGTCCCGCCAGCCCCGGTACCGGTGTGATCGCCGGTGGCGCGGTGCGTGCCGTGCTCGAGTGCGCAGGCATCCAGGACATCCTGTCGAAGTCGCTCGGCTCCGACAACGCCATCAACGTCGTGCACGCGACCGTGGCTGCCCTCAAGCAGCTGCAGCGTCCGGAGGAAGTCGCGGCTCGCCGCGGTCTGGCCCTCGAGGACGTGGCTCCGGCCGGCATGCTGCGTGCGCGTGCACAGGCTGCTGGGAGCGTGAACTAATGGCAGAGCTGAAGATCACCCAGATCAAGAGCACCATCGGCGCCAAGTCGAACCAGCGTGACAGCCTGCGCACCCTCGGCCTGCGGAAGATCCGCCAGTCCGTCGTGCGTGAGGACAACGCGCAGAACCGCGGCTTGATCAACGTGGTGCGTCACCTCGTCACGGTTGAGGAGGTCTGAGAATGACCATCAAGCTGCACCACCTGCGCCCCGCTCCGGGCGCGAAGACGGACAAGACCCGCGTCGGCCGCGGTGAAGGTTCGAAGGGCAAGACCGCAGGCCGCGGTACGAAGGGCACCAAGGCGCGTAAGAACGTCTCGGCGGCCTTCGAGGGTGGCCAGATGCCGCTGCACATGCGGCTTCCGAAGCTCAAGGGCTTCAAGAACGCCTTCCGCACCGAGTACCAGGTCGTCAACGTCGGCGACATCGCTCGTGTGTTCCCCGAGGGCGGCACCATCGGCGTCGACGAGCTCGTCGCCAAGGGCCTGGTTCGCAAGAACCAGCTCGTGAAGGTGCTCGGCGAGGGCGAGATCTCCGTGGCCGCTCAGGTGACCGCGGACAAGTTCTCCGGCTCCGCCAAGGAGAAGATCACCGCAGCCGGCGGCACCGCGACCGTTCAGGCCTGACCTGTTCGCTCGTGCCCGTGCACGGCTCTCGAACGGCCGCGCTGCAGCTACCGCTGCGGTGCGGCCGTTCGTCGTTTCGAGTTGCTGACGTACCCTTACGGGCACGTCCTTGCGTCCGCGTGGCCCTGTATCGGGCCACGCGCCCGGTGTTGTGCGAGGCCCCCTCGCGTGGTCGCCTCACCGGGCCGCACTGTTAGAGTTCAAGAGTTGTCCACCGTCCGACGGGTGGTACCCATGACCCGTCGTCCCCGCCCGGCCTGCCAGGAGGATCTTTGCTTTCCGCCTTCGTTTCGGCCCTCAGGACCCCGGACCTGAGGCGGAAGATCCTCATTGCGATCGGACTGGTCGCGTTGTACCGGCTCGGTGCGACGCTGCCGTCCCCGGGCGTCGACTACGGAAACGTCCGCGCCTGCATCGACCAGATCTCCGGAGGCGAACAGGCGGGCATCTACTCGCTGATCAACCTGTTCTCCGGCGGCGCGCTGCTGCAGCTGTCGGTGTTCGCGATCGGCATCATGCCGTACATCACGGCCAGCATCATCGTGCAGCTGCTCACCGTCGTGATTCCCCGGTTCGAGGAACTCCGCAAGGAGGGCCAGTCCGGTCAGGCGAAGATGACGCAGTACACCCGCTATCTGGCGATCGCATTGGCGGTGCTGCAGTCGACCGGCATCGTGGCGCTCGCCGCGCGAGGGCAGCTCCTGCAGGGATGTTCCGAACCGATCCTGGCCGACGACAGCATCTTCGGCATGGTCGTCATCGTGCTCGTGATGACGGCGGGCGCGGCGCTGGTCATGTGGTTCGGTGAGCTCATCACCGAGCGCGGTGTCGGCAACGGCATGTCGCTGCTGATCTTCTCCGGTATCGCCTCGCGCCTGCCGTCCGAGGGGAACATGATCCTCGAATCCCGCGGCGGCCTCGTCTTCGCGATCGTGTGCGTCGTCGCGCTGGCGATCATCACCGGCGTGGTGTTCGTCGAGCAGGGCCAGCGGCGGATCCCGGTGCAGTACGCCAAGCGCATGGTCGGGCGCCGCATGTACGGCGGCTCGTCGACCTACCTGCCGCTGAAGGTCAACCAGGCCGGCATCATCCCGGTGATCTTCGCGTCGTCCCTGCTGTACCTGCCGAACCTCATCGCGCAGCTCACCGGTGCGAGCACGGCGACCGATCCGAGCTGGTGGCAGCGGTTCATCAACGAGTACCTCGTCAATCCGAACAACCCCGTCTACATCGCGATCTACTTCGCGCTGATCGTGTTCTTCGTCTTCTTCTACGTCGCGATCACCTTCAATCCGGAGGAACGCGCCGACGAGATGAAGAAGTACGGCGGGTTCATCCCCGGCATCCGTCCCGGCCGACCCACCGCGGACTACCTCACGTACGTGCTCAATCGCATCACCGTGCCGGGCGCGCTGTACCTGGGTCTCATCGCCACGCTTCCGCACTTCTTCCTGTCCGGTGGCCAGACCGCGTCGAGCATCTTCGGCGGCGCAGCGGTGCTCATTCTCGTCAGTGTCGCGCTGGACACTGTCAAGCAGATCGAAAGTCAACTCATGCAGCGCAACTACGAAGGGTTCCTCAAGTGAGACTTGTACTCCTCGGTCCTCCCGGTGCCGGCAAGGGCACGCAGGCCGCAATCCTGTCGGAGAAGCTCGGCGTCCCTGCCATTTCGACCGGCGATCTCTTCCGCGCCAACATCGGCCAGGGCACCCCGCTCGGCGTCGAGGCCAAGAAGTACATCGACGCCGGCGAGCTCGTGCCCGCCGAGATCACCAACAACATGGTGCGCGCTCGCCTCGCCGAGCCCGACGCGGCGAACGGCTTCCTGCTCGACGGGTTCCCCCGCAGCGTGGAGCAGGCCCGCGAACTCGAGTCGATCCTCAAGGATCTCGACACCGCCCTCGACGGCGTGCTGTCCTTCGAGATCGACGAGGATATCGTCGTCGAGCGGATGCTCGCCCGCGGTCGCGCCGACGACAAGGAAGACGTGATCCGCAACCGCCTCCGGGTGTACCGCGAGGAGACCGCGCCGCTGCTCGACTACTACGCCGATTCGCTCGTCACGGTCGATGCGGTCGGTGAGGTCGAGGAGATCAACGCCCGCGCACTCGCTGCGCTCGGCAAGTAACAAGCAGGACCGAGGAGTTCGACATGGGTTTCGGGCGCAAGCGCAAGGTCGTCCCGTTCCGCACGTCCGGTGAACTGGACGCGATGGCGGCTGCGGGCGCGATCGTCGGGGCCGCGCTCGTCGCGGTGCGCGACGCCGCGAAGCCCGGTGTCAGCACCCTCGAGCTCGACCGGGTGGCGGAGGCGGTCATTCGCGATGCGGGGGCCGTCCCGTCGTTCCTGGGCTACCACGGGTTCACCGGTTCGATCTGCTCGTCGGTGAACGACCGCGTCGTCCACGGCATCCCGTCCGCCGACGACATCCTCGCCGAGGGCGACCTCGTGTCCATCGACTGCGGGGCGATTCTCGACGGATGGCACGGCGATTCGGCGTGGACGTTCGGCGTCGGTGAGCTGTCGCAGGCCGACGCCGATCTGAGCGAGGCGACGCGGCTGTCGATGGAGGCCGGCATCGCCGCGATGCTTCCCGGCAACCGGCTCACCGACGTCTCGCACGCGATCGAACTCGGCACCCACGCCGCGGAGAAGCTGCACGGCCGCAGCTACGGGATCGTCGACGGATACGGCGGTCACGGCATCGGCCGCGAAATGCACATGGACCCGTTCCTTCCGAACGAGGGCGCGCCCGGCAAGGGTCCGCGTCTGGTCGTCGGATCGGTGCTCGCGATCGAGCCGATGCTCACGCTCGGCACGTACGACACCGAAGTGCTCGAGGACAAGTGGACCGTCGTGACCACCGACGGCAGCCGGGCCGCGCACTGGGAGCACACCGTCGCGGTCACCGAGGACGGGCCGCGCATCCTCACGCTCCGCCCCGAGTAATCGCAGAGCCCTGCTTTTCCGACCGAATGTACCGTTCGATCGATTGAAGGAGACGAACGGTACATTCGCTCGGATGGGGGAGGCGGCTCACACCTCGAGCAGGAGGGTCACCGGGCCGTCGTTGACGAGGCTCACCTCCATGTGCGCGCCGAACACTCCGGTGGCGACCTCGGCTCCGAGAGCGCGCAGGGCCGCGACGAACTCGTCGACGAGAGGTTCGGCGACCGGACGCGGTGCCGCCGCCGACCACGACGGGCGCCGGCTCTTCCGGGTGTCGGCCATCAGCGTGAACTGGCTGACGACCAGCAGCGGAGCACCCAGATCGGACGCGGATCTCTCGTCCTCGAGGATCCGCATCGTCCACACCTTCCGGGCCAGGGTCGCGGCCTTCGCGGCGTCGTCGTCGTGCGTGACGCCGACGAGAACGAGCAGTCCGTGTCCGCCTTCGGCGGGGGAGATGCGCGCGACCTCGGTGCCGTCCACCGACACCGCCGCCGTCGTGACCCGTTGAACCAGTGCCCGCACCCGCGGTCCTCCTCATGTCGGCTTATTTGGCCAGGTGGGAAACTTCCCGTACGATTGATCGGTGGTGCGCTCTGCGCTCCGGTGATCGGCTTGCCCGTGAACCGGGACTCGCCGAGCGTCACGGTATCGGATGCCGATGCAACCACACACCGAACGACGGATCGCGGAGGATATGGCTAAGAAAGACGGGGCAATCGAGGTCGAAGGCCGTGTTGTCGAACCGTTGCCCAATGCGATGTTCCGCATTGAGCTCGAGAACGGTCACAAGGTCTTGGCTCACATCAGTGGCAAGATGCGCCAGCACTACATTCGCATCCTGCCCGAGGACCGGGTTGTCGTGGAGCTCTCCCCCTACGACCTGTCGCGCGGACGCATCGTCTACCGCTACAAGTAAGAGCTTCCCCGGCTACACGGTCGGGGAGAACCATGTCTTCGACACGGTCTTTTGCCGTGTCCGGGGGCGTACATACAGGAGATCGGACGCACGTGAAGGTTCAGCCTAGCGTCAAGAAGATCTGCGAGAAGTGCAAGGTGATCCGCCGCAACGGCCGGGTCATGGTGATCTGCGAGAACCTGCGTCACAAGCAGCGTCAGGGCTAGATCGACTCTTCTTCGCGAAGATCGGCTTGGCAACAAGCAGCTCGGCAACGAGCACGAAGACCTTCCAGCACCAGTCGCACGGTTACGATTCCCGATTCGTCGGGAAGCTGTGCGATCAACCCCCGGTTCGGAGGCCGGGGCCCCACTGTGTTTGTCGACACACAGTTTCTTCGACGCAGGGGACGGGCTGGGAGCAGACCTCCGCACACCGAAAAGGAATGCCACTCATGGCACGTCTCGCAGGTGTCGATCTTCCCCGCGAAAAGCGGATGGAGATCGCACTGACCTACATCTACGGCATCGGCCGTACCCGCTCCAAGGAGATCCTGGCGGCAACCGGCGTGAGCCCGGACCTGCGCAGCAAGGACCTCTCGGACGAGGACCTGGCGAAGCTCCGCGAGTACATCGAGGAGTCCTACAAGGTCGAGGGTGACCTCCGCCGCGAGGTCCAGGCGGACATCCGCCGCAAGATCGAGATCGGCTGCTACCAGGGCCTGCGACACCGTCGTGGTCTGCCCGTGCGTGGACAGCGCACCAAGACCAACGCCCGCACCCGTAAGGGTCCGAAGCGCACCGTCGCAGGAAAGAAGAAGTAATGCCTCCCAAGTCACGCAGCACCGGTCCGAAGAAGACCCAGAAGGCACGGCGCAGGGACAAGAAGAACGTTCCGCACGGCGCTGCTCACATCAAGAGCACCTTCAACAACACGATCGTGTCCATCACGGACCCGCAGGGCAACGTGATCTCCTGGGCGTCCTCCGGCCACGTCGGCTTCAAGGGCTCGCGCAAGTCGACCCCGTTCGCCGCGCAGCTCGCCGCCGAGAACGCCGCCCGCAAGGCGCAGGAGCACGGTGTCAAGAAGGTCGACGTCTTCGTGAAGGGCCCGGGCTCGGGCCGCGAGACGGCGATCCGTTCCCTCCAGGCCGCGGGCCTCGAGGTCGGCACCATCTCCGACGTCACCCCCCAGCCGCACAACGGCTGCCGTCCGCCCAAGCGGCGTCGGGTCTAACGGGAAAGGAATAGGTACTAGAAAATGGCACGTTATACCGGTCCCGTTACCCGCAAGTCGCGTCGTCTCCGCGTCGACCTCGTCGGAGGCGACCAGGCGTTCGAGCGTCGCCCCTACCCGCCGGGCCAGCACGGCCGCGCGCGGATCAAGGAGAGCGAATACCTGCTCCAGCTGCAGGAGAAGCAGAAGGCCCGCTTCTCCTACGGCATCATGGAGAAGCAGTTCCGCCGCTACTACGAGGAAGCCGCCTCCCGTCCCGGTAAGACCGGTGAGGTTCTGCTGACCATCCTCGAGTCGCGTCTGGACAACGTCGTCTACCGTGCCGGCCTCGCCCGCACGCGTCGTCAGGCACGTCAGCTCGTCACGCACGGCCACTTCCTGGTGAACGGCAAGAAGGTCGACATCCCGAGCTACCGCGTCTCCCAGTACGACATCATCGATGTCCGCGAGAAGTCGCTGAGCACGCTGCCGTTCCAGGTCGCCCGCGAGACCCTGGGCGAGCGCCCGGTTCCGGGTTGGCTGCAGGTCGTCGGTTCGCGTCTGCGGGTGCTGGTCCACCAGCTCCCCGAGCGCGCGCAGATCGACATCCCGCTGCAGGAACAGCTGATCGTCGAGTACTACTCGAAGTAAGGCGCACATGCGCTGCGGTGTTCTTCCGACCCGGATTCTTCGGGGTCACGGCCGGGAGAACACCGCATCCCACGAGGGCGTCATATAGCGGACGCCCACAAGGAGGCAACTCATGCTCATTTCGCAGCGACCCACGCTGACCGAAGAAGTCATCGCCGACAACCGCTCGAAGTTCGTCATCGAGCCGCTCGAGCCTGGCTTCGGGTACACCCTCGGCAACTCGCTTCGTCGCACCCTGCTGTCCTCGATCCCGGGCGCGGCCGTCACCAGCATCCGCATCGACGGCGTGCTCCACGAGTTCACCACCGTCCCCGGTGTGAAGGAGGATGTCACCGACATCATCCTGAACCTCAAGGGCCTCGTGGTGTCCTCGGACGAGGACGAGCCGGTCACCATGTACGTCCGCAAGCAGGGCCCCGGCACCGTGACCGCGGCTGACATCGTGCCCCCGGCCGGTGTCACCGTCCACAACCCGGACCTGCACATCGCCACCCTGAACGACAAGGGCAAGCTGGAGATCGAGCTCGTCGTCGAGCGCGGTCGCGGCTACGTCCCGGCCGTGCAGAACAAGGCGTCCGGCGCCGAGATCGGCCGTATCCCGGTCGACTCGATCTACTCGCCGGTGCTCAAGGTGACGTACAAGGTGGAGGCGACCCGCGTCGAGCAGCGCACCGACTTCGATCGGCTGATTCTCGACGTGGAGACCAAGAACTCGATCACCGCGCGGGACGCGCTCGCTTCGGCGGGCAAGACCCTGGTGGAGCTCTTCGGTCTGGCTCGTGAGCTGAACGTCGAAGCAGAAGGCATCGAGATCGGTCCCTCGCCCGCCGAGGCCGACCACATCGCCTCCTTCGGACTTCCCATCGAGGATCTGGACCTGACGGTCCGGTCCTACAACTGCCTCAAGCGCGAAGGTGTCCACACCGTCGGCGAGCTCGTGGCACGCACGGAGTCCGACCTGCTCGACATCCGCAACTTCGGTCAGAAGTCCATCGACGAGGTCAAGGTCAAGCTGCACTCGCTCGGCCTGTCGCTCAAGGACAGCCCCGCATCGTTCGACCCGAGCACCGTGGCCGGCTACGACGCCGCCACCGGTACCTGGAGCGACACCGATGCCGGTTCCTTCGGCGACACCGACGGCAACGAGGACTACGCCGAGACCGAGCAGCTGTAGCAGCTCACGGTCCGTTACTAGGAGAAAATCATGCCCAAGCCCAAGAAGGGCGCCCGCTTCGGCGGGTCGGCCTCGCACCAGAAGGCGATCATGGCCAACCTGGCCACCGCCCTCTTCGAGCACGGCCGCATCACCACCACCGAGGCCAAGGCCAAGGCTCTGCGTCCCTACGCGGAGAAGCTCGTCACGCACGCGAAGACCGGCACGCTGGCCTCGCGTCGTGAGGTGCTGAAGGTCATCCGCAACAAGGACGTCGTGCACGCCCTGTTCGCGGAGATCGGTCCGTTCTACGAGGACCGCAACGGCGGCTACACCCGCATCATCAAGACCGTCCCCCGCAAGGGCGACAACGCTCCGATGGCGATCATCGAGCTCGTCAAGGAGAAGACGGTCACCTCCGAGGCCGATCGCGCTCGCCGCGTCGCCGCCTCGCAGGCTGCCGAGGAGAACGTCGTCGAGGCTGTCGAAGCCGACGCGACCGACGCCGAGGTCGAGAACGCGGACGCCGTCGTCGAGGGTATCGAGGACAGCACCGCGACGGCCGCCGACGCCGACGAGGCCAAGAAGGACTAGTCCACTTGGTTTCGGCATCCGCTGATGCGAACGAACCCGTCGTCCCCTCGGGGGACGGCGGGTTCTCCGCATCCGAGCCCGGGGACATCACCCGGCTGCGACTCGACATCGCCTACGACGGCACCGACTTCTCCGGCTGGGCCCGGCAGCCCGGCCTGCGCACCGTGTGCGGAGAGATCGAGGAGAAACTCTCCGCGATCGTGCGCACCCCCGTCCTGCTGACGGTTGCCGGGCGCACCGACGCCGGCGTGCACGCCTCCGGGCAGGTCGCCCACGTCGACGTGCCCACCTCCGCCCTGCCCGACGACCCGTCCCGTTGGGTGCGGCGCCTCGCCCGCTTCCTGCCCAAGGACGTGCGGGTCACCGCGATCTCGATCGCCCCCGAACACTTCGACGCCCGGTTCTCGGCGATCCGGCGGCACTACGAGTACCGCGTCACCACCGCCGTGTACGGGGCGGAGCCGCTGCGCGCCCGCGACACCGTCGCGTGGCCGAAGGCCGTCGACCTCGATGCGATGCAGCGGGCGTCGGCGTCGCTGCTCGGCCTGCACGACTTCGCGGCGTTCTGCAAGCGCCGCGAGGGCGCGACCACCGTCCGCGAACTCCAGCGCTACGAGTGGACCCGGGACGGTGACATCCTCACCGCGCACGTGAGCGCCGACGCGTTCTGTTGGTCGATGGTGCGCAGCCTCGTCGGCGCGGCCCTCGCGGTGGGTGAAGGCCGGCGGACCGTGGAGTGGATGACCGGTCTGCTCGACGAACGCGAACGCGCGGCGTCGGTCGCGGTCGCGCCGGCGCACGGCCTGTCGCTCGTCGGGGTGGACTATCCCGCCGACGAGGACCTCGCCGCCCGGAACGCGGCGACCCGCGAGGTGCGCGGCCCGATCGCTCCGGGGTGCTGCTAGGGGGCTTCGCCCCCGGTGTGTCGTTGTGGCGGTTGGGGCCGCCACAAAGGCACACGGCCTACCGAATGGTTGGATACAGCCATGGACGGGAC
>NZ_JADZGH010000260.1:0-4865 GCF_015865005.1 Rhodococcus sp. CX | reverse complement strand
CCACCATCGTCGACACTCCCGGCGTCGGCGGCCTCGACCCCCGGCATGCGGGACTGGCCCGCCAGTCCGCCGATCAGGCCGCCGTGCTCGTGATGGTGTGCGACGCCTCGACCCCCATCACCGAACCGGAGATGCAGTTCCTGCGCGAGAGCGCCGCCGGCGTCGAGAACGTCGTGGTCGCCGTCACCAAGACGGACAAGGCCACCACCCGCTGGGCGGATATCGTCGCCGAGAACCGGCGCTCGATCGCGAAGCACGTCGGCCGCGACATCCCGGTCGTGTCCGTCTCGAGCGTCCGCGCGCTCGCCGCGCAGGACGCCGGGCTCCCCGACGCACTGCGCGACCGGGCGGTGACGTTCTCCGGGATTCCCGCGCTGTGGTCGGCCATCGAGAAGAGCCTCACCGCCGCGGAACAGTCACCGGCAACCGACGCCCTGCGCATCTGCCTCGAAGGACTGCGGGAGGTCGAACGCGCCATCGAGGACGAACTCGCCGTCGTCAGGGCGGGGGAGGCCGCGATCCCGGATCTGAGCGCCGAACTCGAACGGCTCCGCAACCTCAAGGACGAGGCGCAGCACTGGGAGCAGCATCTGCAGCGCGACCTCACGCTGGCCCGGCAGCAGGCCGCGACCCGGCTCGACGAACACCTCACCCGGGTCCGCGAGGACTGGACCACCCGCATCAACAAGTCGTCGATGGAGGTGCTGCGCAAGTCGCCGCAGGTGTTCACCGCCCGCATCCAGACCGACCTGCTCGAGGCGATGGCCATGACCGCAGAAGGGTTCCTCACCGACCTCGAGCGGATCACCACCGAACTGTTCGACAGCACCGAGGAGTGGGAACGCATCCGCGAGATCGCGGTCGCGTCGATGCGCACCGACCCCCTCGTCACCAACGAGGTCACCTCGAAACGCCAGGGTCTGCTCGATCCGAGCGTCCTGTCGATGGGCATGATCGGCACCACCATGCTCGGTGCGGTGATCGGCGTCGGCGCGGTCGCCGGTGTGGTGTGGGTGGCCGTCAACCTCGGATTCCGGGCGATGCGGGCCGGCAAGACGAACCTGCTCACCTGGCTGCGGGAGACGATCGCGACCGCCCGGACCGCCACGAGCCGCATGCTCGATGCGACGCTCGCCACGACCCGCCCCGAGATCGTGCTCGGCCGTCGCCGCAACCTCCAGGAGCGGATCACCGTGCTGCAGAAGCAGATCGAGGAGGCGAAGCGGTCCGCGCAGGCCGACGCCGCCGCGCGCGAGGCGAACGTCACCCGGTTGGAGAAGAACCTGCGCATCACGCGCGGGAAGATCACGCCCATCGAGGCTGTGCTCGGTGCCCCGTCGACCACGGCGATCCCGGCATGAACGCGCCGGTCACCGACGCCACCGACCCGATCCACCACCGCATCGACGCCGCGCTGCACCGGCTCGCGTCGTTCGGCGGTGATCTCGTCGGGCACGCCGACCGGATCGGCGCGATCCTGTGGTCGCCGCCGCGCATCGTCGTCGTGGGCCGGCTCAAGGCCGGCAAGTCCACGCTGGTCAACGCGCTGATCGGGGCGCCGGTCGCCGAGACCGCGGCGCTCGAGGCCACCAGCGTCGTCACCGTGTACGAGAACGGTGCGCCCTCCCGCGCGGAGGTCGTGAAGCTCGACGGATCCCGCCGGCCGGTGCGGCTGACCTTCGGCGCGACCGCCGACCTCGGCGTGCCCGAGACCGAGGTCGCCTACGTGCACCGGCACCTGCCGTCGCAGGCGCTGACGCGGATCACGCTCGTCGACACCCCGGGCCTGGCGACGCTGACCGTCGCGAACGCCGCGGCGACCGAACGCGCCCTCATCGACGGGTTCGAACAGACCCGCTCGGCGTCCGTCGACGCCGACGCCGCGGTGTTCCTGTTCGATTCGATGCCCCGCGCCGACGAGATCTCGTTCCTGCAGCGACTCGGGTTCACCCCGTTGAACACGCTCGGGGTGCTGTCCCGCGCCGACGGCTTCGGGCGTGGCGTGCTCGGCCACCGCGACCCGATCGGGCATGCCGTCGAGCACGCCGGGGTGCTGTCACGCCGGCTCGCGGACGTGGTCGGCGCGGTGGTTCCGGTGGCCGGCCTGCTCGCCCAGACCTCGCACACCGGTGCGTTCACCGAGAACGACGCCCGGGACCTGGCCGCCCTGGCGCCGTTCGCGCCGCTCGAGCTGTTCGATCTGCTCGACGTCGGCGACGGTGCGCTTCCCGTTCCCCGGGACCGCGTGTTCCGGCTCATCGACATGGTCGGGGAGTACGGGCTCGTGCACGGCCGCGGTCCGGCGCGCGGCGGCGCCCATCAGGTCAACCAGTGGCTGACCGCGGCCTCCGGCATCGAGCCGCTGCGCGCGGTGCTCGACCGGTCCCTGCGGCGTTTCGCGGTCCTGCACCGTGCCGGGCGGATCGTCGCCGAACTCGACGCGCTGGCGTACACCCATCCTGCCCGGGACGGTATCCGGCAGATCGTCTCCGAGCTGAAGTCCGATCCGGCGCTGGTCCAGGTGGGTCTGCTGCGGTCGTTGCGGTCCCTGCTGGAGACCGACCCGTCCGCGCCCGCGGTGACGGAGCAGCTGCGGACGATCGCGCAGGAACGCCTCGTGTCGGTGCAGACGCAGAGTCTGAGCACCCGATCGGCGGCCGAGGACGCGGCGCTGGTGTCGCTCACCCAGGCCTACACGTCGATCGTCCGGTCCTGGAACTGACGGTGTGAACGGGGACCCGGCCCTCAGGCGAGGTCCGGGTCGCCTGGGTAGCCCGGCTCGGGGTGGGCGTAGGGCTCGTCGAGGTCGCCGGTCGCGGCGTCGTCGAATGCGGTGTCCTCGGGGTCGAATGTCGATTCGTGGTGACCCTGCAGGTCCGGCACATCCTCGTCGGCGTCGAGGTCGACGTCGACCACCATCGGATCGATGTCGAGATCGTCCGGATCGTCGGCCGGGATCAGATCGGCGCCGGCGGGCGGGGTGTCCGGGTCGGTCGCGATCCGCACGGCACGAGCCCATGCGTCGTCGGGCAGCGGGGAGACGGTCGCCTGCGGATCGAGGCCGAGGAGGTCCCACAACGACGGCTCCCGGTCGTTCGTCATCGTCACCACGTCCTCCGATTCCCGACTCGCCCCTGTGCAGGTGCACGCACACCGACGACGTTAGCGCGCGCGAGCCCGGGCAGCGTACACCTGCCGAACCCGGCGCTGCCGCGGGCGTCGCCGGAGTCGATGCGCCGGGCGAGTGCCGGGCAGCGGGCTCAGGGCTCGAGTGCGTCCACGTCGAGCATCGACGGTGCCAGCTTCTCGACGAGTTGCGCCCGTGCCCGGTTGATCCGGCTCTTGACGGTCTGGACCGGGATGCCCTGATGCTCCGCTATCTCCGCGTAGCTCATGTCGGCGTACTCGCGCAGCACCACGGCGACGCGGAACTGCTCGGGCAGCGCTGCCAGTGCCTGCCGGACCATGTCCGTATCGGCGATGCTGTCGGCGACGGATCGTCCCGTGTGCTCGCCGTTGTCGATTTCGTCCTCGGGGGTTTCGCGGCGTTTGCGCACGATCGCCAGCGACGCGTTGGTGGCGATGCGGTACAGCCAGGTTCCGAAACGGGCGGTGCCCCGGAACGAGGCGAGGTTCTGCCATGCCGCGGTCAGAGTGTCCTGCAGGGCGTCCTCGGCGTCGTGCCGGTGACCGGTGATCTGCAGGCACACCGCCCAGGTCTGGTCGCGTGACCGTGCGACGAGTTCGGCGAAGGCAGCCTGGTCCCCTGCCTGGCTCCGCTCGATCAATTCCGCTTCACTCATGACGGCCCCCTCCGTAACTTTCCGGGTGTAACTTACTGGACGGTTCGCGTCTTGTGCGGGGCCAGGTGCGCGGATCGCGCGAATCTCCCGCCCGATCGGCTCGAATTCTGTGAGTTGCGACACAGCTTCGGCTGTGTTTCCTGCGCTGACCTGGGATTTCGTTGCGTGGTCCACGCCGCAGGAAATTTTCGGTGGACCGGCCGGAACTTTCCGCCCTGCCGGCTGCTCCTATCCCCGATACCCGACGAGCGAAAGGCAGCACCGACATGGCAAACCGCGGATCCTTCTCCGACAGCACCAGCTCGAGCAACGCGAACCGCCAGGACTCGCAGTCCACTGCCGGTACCAGCTCGGATTCCTCGTACGGCGACAATTCGTCGTACGACCACGACTCCTCCTACGGCTCGTCCTCGGCCGCTCAGGAAGGCTCGACCAGCTACGAGTCCTACGAGCGCTACGAGCGCTACGACTCGTCCGGCTCGTCCAGCTCGGACTCGTCCTACGGTTCCTCGGCGGCCTCCGGCGCGGATTCGTCGTACGGCCGCAACTCGTCCGCCTCCGATTCCTCCGACAGCGCGTCGTCGGCTTCCGCCTCGAGCAGCAACGCCGTCAGCACGGGCTCCACCTCGACCGATGCCCTTGGTGCCGGTCAGCCGGTCGTCCTCGACGAGATCGTCGACGAGGACGGCAGCACCGTGCAGGTTCTCGACACCGACGGAGACGGGGTCGGCGACGCGGAGGTCATCGACCTCGACGGCGACGGCACCGTCGACATGATCAGCGCCGACACCGACGGCGACGGCTACATCGACGCCGCCGCGATCGACGTCGACGGCGACGGCACCTTCGACGAGGCGGTCTTCGATCTCGACCGCGACGGCGGAATCGATGCGACCGTGGATCTCGGCACCGGTGCCGTCGACTACGACGGCGACGGCATCGCCGACGACTACATCGACACCAGCGCGTTCGATTCCGGTGCGTCCTCGGACGCGGACTACTCCGACCTGGCCTGACCGGCACCAAGGGCATCGGTCGAGGTGGAGCCCGTGCTGACGGCGT
>NZ_JADZGH010000259.1:104423-104869 GCF_015865005.1 Rhodococcus sp. CX | reverse complement strand
GGGTCGTCGAGGGTGGCGATCGGGCCGAGTTCGGCCAGGCGCCGGTGCACGTAGGGGATGCGCGACGAGCCGCCGGTCAGATACAGCGCCTGCAGACCACCGCGGTCCACACCGGCATCGCGCAGGACCGACGCGGCCAGCTGCACACCGCGCGTGATCTGCGGTTCGATCAGCTGCTCGAACTCGTCGCGGGTCAGCGTGAACGTCATGTCGGCGCCGTTGCCGGTGATCCGAATGGTCGCCGAAGGAGCTTGGGAGAGAAGCTCTTTGGCTCGTCGGATCTGATCGTCGAGGTTGCGGCGGGCGTCGAGACCTTCCGGTCGGCGCAACCATGCCGCCAGATCGGGGTTCTCGTCGGCGAGCTGCCGGTCCACCCAGCGGGAGATCGTGGCGTCCAGGTTCTTTCCGCCGAGGGCGTTGTCGCCGCCCGCGCGCAGCACCTCGAA
>NZ_JADZGH010000259.1:103845-104227 GCF_015865005.1 Rhodococcus sp. CX | reverse complement strand
CGGCGGCGCGGGGTTCGGAGATCAGCGACACGTTGCCGCCGAGCCCGGCGATCGACGCCGCTTCGCGCAGGACCGACAGTTCCCGCTCCGACCACGCTTCGGGGTGCGTGAGCACGACCTCCGCGGGCGGGTGGTTGTTGTGCCGTTGCAGCGACTGTCCGTACACGGTGCGCAGCACGGCCGCGATCATCGCGGCGACCGGAACTTCCTGACCGCGCACCAGCACCGACCGGTCGGACACGTGTGCCTTCGGGGCGACGACGAAGCCGGCGGGGTCGACGGACGCCTGGTTCACCGCGACGTCGCCGGTCGAGATCGCGTGGGCCGGGTCGATGAACACGGACGACGACATCAGGTTGCTGGTGTGGGTCAGCGGCAGCGA
>NZ_JADZGH010000259.1:96621-103835 GCF_015865005.1 Rhodococcus sp. CX | reverse complement strand
CCCAGCTCATCGTTCTCCCCTTACGGTGTGATGGTCATGTCGACCCGGCCGGGCGAGACCGGAAAGGTGCCCGCTGCTCATCCCGACCTCGCTTTCGCGTCGTTTCCGTGTGTCGAGGATGAGAGGGGCGGCCCCGCCGAAAAGTTCCCGCTTGCCCCGGGGATTTTCCACATCGGTGGCACCTCACCGCATTCGCGCACGTCGGAGCCCCGAACCGCGAGTCGCGCTGTGGCGCACATCACCTCGGGTTGCCGTCCCGTCCCGGGAAATCGGGACGGCTGTCCCTCGTGCCCGGGACACCGAGCGCAGCACTGTCCTTGTCGACGGGCGCACCGTGCGTCCGAGCGGAGGGGCGGACATGAGCATCGACAGCGTCACACAACACGACACCACCGACGGTTCCCTGCACCCGGGAGGATCCCTGTGGGCCTGGGCAGGCGCCGTTGCGGGCCTGGCCGGGGTGGTCGGAATCCAGGCCAGCATGGCGATGAGTGCCGCCTACAACGAGGACACCGCGGGCAACGCGGTCGCCATCACCGCCGAGTTCGCGGAGCAGCGCACGGCGATGCTCGTCATGCACCTGACGCTGATGGTCAGCACCGTGCTGTTGCTCGTGTTCGCGGCGGGCCTGCAGCGACGCCTCCGCATCGCGCTGCCCGAGTTCAGCATCCTGCCGGCCGTCGCGGCGTTCGGACTGGTGCTGACGTCCGTGGCCACCCTGCTCGGGACCGGCCTCGACACCGAGTTGCTGTTCGGGCTCAGCGAGCCGGGACAGATGGTTCCCGAGGTCGCGGTGGTCGCCTCGCACTGGATGGGCACCATTCCGTGGCTGTGGGTCGGCGCCGGGGTGAGCGGTCTCGCGGTCGCGGTCGCGTCGCTGCGGCACGGCGCCGTCCCGCGCTGGCTGGGCTGGGCGAGCGTGGTGCTGGGGGGCCTCACGCTGCTGACCGGCATCTCGCCGCTGCAGTACCTGGCCGGATTTGTCGGCCCGGTGTGGGTTCTCGTGGCCGGGGTCGGCTTCGCGGTCGCCGCGCGGACGCGGTGAATCACGAAATACGGGGGGAATCGGGGATACTCGGCGCACCATGACAGTCGCGCACGAGAACGAGGGGTCGGCGGGCACCGGTGGAACACAGGTGCCCGCCGCAGTCGTCGCCGTCCTGGCCTGGGCACTCGCAGTCGTTTCGGTCGTGGTGTTCGCCGCCGCCCGGCCGACGCTGGACGCCGATCAGTTGTTCTTCCTCGTCGACGTCGTCGGTGCCGCCGTGTACGGAACGGTCACGGGGGTGGTGCTCGCACGTCGCGTGCATCCGGTGCCGATCATCACGGCGGTCGCCGCGATCGGCCCGGGTATCGCGGCGCTGTCCTACGCGTGGTCGCGGCTCGCGCTCGTGCGACCCGAGTTGCCGTTCGTCGGCGCGCTCGCGCCCCTGCAGAATTCGGCGTGGATCCCGGGAACGCTCGCGTTGTTCCTGGTGGTGCCGTGGCTGGTCCGGGACGGCACGCTCGGGCAGCTCGAGCGGATCGGCGTGGCCGCCGGAACTGTTGCGACCGTATGGTTCTGGTGGGCCCGCACGTACACCGACACCGCCGACCTGTGGCTGGTGCTACCCGTCGTGGTGGTCGGGTTCCTCGCCGCCGCGCACGTGCTGTGGCGGCGCCGCACCGCCCCGGCGGCGGAGTCCGCCGGGCTCGGCTGGCTCGCGCTCGGCGCGGCGCTGATGACGGCCTCCTACATTCCGCTCGCCGTCCCCGGGCTGCCGTGGATGCTCACTCCGCTGATCCACCTGGCGACCCAGGCGTTCTACCCCGTCGCGATCCTCGTCGTGGTGCTGCGGCAACGACTGTGGGGGCTGGATTTCGCGGTCAGCCGCGCCGCGCTCGCCGGCAGTCTCGTCGCGGTGCTCGCCGCCGGGTATCTCGTGGTCGCGGTGACCGCGTCGCTGATGTTGCCGACGGACGGCTCGGTCGCCGCCCAGGCCATCGCCGCGACCGCGGTCGCGCTGGCCGTGCAGCCGGTGCGGAGCAGCCTGACACGACGCGTGCACCGCCTCGTGTACGGCGACGGCATCGACTCCGTCCGCGCGGTGCAGAACCTCGGCCGGCACTTCGCGGGTGCCGGCACGCCCCGCCGGCTCCTCGGCGACCTCACCGCCGGCATCGGCACCGCGCTGCGGCTCGAATCGGTCACGGTGAGCCGGGACGGCGAGATCCTCGCGCGCTGGGGCGAACCCACCAGCCGCGCCGAGGAGATGATCCTCGACTCCGGAACCCTCACGGTGACCGCGCCACCCGGGGAGGCCCTCGGGCCCCGCAGTCTGCGCGCGCTCGGTGAGCTCGCCACCGTCGTCGAAGCCGGACTCGTCGTGCTGCGGTCCGCGGAGGAACTCGACGCGGCGCGGCACCAGCTCCGGGAGGCACGCCTCGAGGAGCGGCGCACCATCCGCCGGGAACTGCACGACGGGCTGGGCCCGTCCCTCGCCGGAATCCGGCTCGGGCTGCAGGGGGCTCGCAACCTCGCCGGCACCGACCCGAAGGGCGCGCTGGAGCTGATCGACGCGCTGCTGCGCGAACTCGACCACCAGGTGGAGGGCGTGCGCGAACTGTCGCGGGGACTGCTCCCGCCCGTGCTCGACGAGCTGGGACTCGTCGCCGCGGTCGACGAACTCGCCGGCATCCATTCGAACAGCGGGTTCACGATCGACGTCGACGCCGACGCCCCGGCCGGACTGTCCCGGGCGGTGGCCGCCGCGGCGTACGGCATCACCGTCGAAGCGGTCACGAACGCGCGCAGGCATTCCGGTGCTCGCGGATGCACGGTCCGCATTCACACCACCGGAGACCTGCTCACCGTCGAGGTCAGCGACGACGGTCGCGGCAGGGGACCGGACGCCCGCGCCGGCGTCGGCACCCACAGCATGCGCGAACGTGCCCGCGACGTCGGCGGCGTCGTCGACATCACCGAAGCACACCCGCACGGCACCGTCGTGCGCGCTCGTCTGCCGTGGACGGCCACGTCACCGGCAGTTCCGGCAGGAGAGTCATGAGCATCCGCGTCGCCGTCGTCGACGATCATCCGGTCTTCCGGCTCGGGATGGTCGCGCTGCTCGGCACCCTCGACGGAATCGACGTGGTCGCCGAGGCCAGCTCGGTGAGCCAGGCCCTCGACGTGGTGACCGCGGACGTCGACGTCGTGCTGATGGACATCGAACTCGGTGACGGTTCCGGCATCGAAGCGACCGCCGGCCTCGTCGCGAAACATCCCGCACTCCGGGTGCTGATGGTGACCATGCACGAGGACGCGGATCTGCTCGTCGCGGCGATGCGGGCCGGGGCGCGCGGCTACCTCGTCAAAGGTGCCGATCCGTCCGGGGTGGAACGCGCGATCCGGGCGGTCGCGGGCGGGGAACTGATCGTCGGTGCCGCGGTCGCGGAGAAGGCGCTGGGTGTGATGGCCACGTCCCGCACGGTCGCGCGCGGTGCGTTCCCCGAACTGACCGAGCGTGAACGCGAGGTGCTGGACCTGGTCGCGCGCGGCTACGACAACGCCACGATCTCGCGGCGGCTGGTCCTGAGCCAGAAGACGGTGCGCAACCACGTGTCGAACGTGCTGGGCAAACTCGGTGCCGTCGACCGCGCGACCGCGATCGTGCGGGCCCGCGAGGCCGGTCTCGGCATCTGACTCCATCCGTCCGTCCCGTACCCGAGCGCTCGCTCGCTTCGGTCACGGACTCCGATCGGTTCGGTCCTTAAAAGCCGGACCGGACGCTCCTAGGGTGGTGGAGGTTGGGCGTGGCTGCTGTCACAGCGGACAACGCCCGTCACATTCGAAAGCACGGGAAGGAACCCCGCACTGTGACCACAGAGGCATTCATCTATGAAGCCATCCGAACTCCGCGCGGCCGCGGCAAGAAGACCGGGTCGCTGCACTCCGTCAAGCCGATCTCCCTGGTTACGGGCCTGATCGACGAGCTGCGTGTTCGCTTCCCCGACCTGGACGAGAACCGCATCTCCGACCTGATCCTCGGCGTCGTCGGCCCGGTCGGCGACCAGGGTGCCGACATCGCGCGCACCGCGGTCACCGTGTCCGGCCTGCCCGTGACCACCGGCGGCTTCCAGCTCAACCGCTTCTGTGCCTCCGGCCTCGAGGCCGTGAACCTGGCTGCGCAGAAGGTGCGCTCCGGCTGGGACGAGCTGGTCATCGCCGGCGGTGTCGAGTCCATGTCGCGCGTCCCGATGGGCTCCGACGGTGGCGCGTGGATGCTCGATCCCGCCACCAACTACGACAGCTACCTCGTGCCCCAGGGCATCTCCGCCGACCTCATCGCGACCATCGAGGGCTTCAGCCGCGAGGACGTCGATGCCTACGCCCTGCGTTCGCAGCAGCTCGCCGCTGCCGCGTGGTCCGGTGGCTACTTCTCCAAGTCGGTCGTGCCGGTCAAGGACCAGAACGGCCTGACCATCCTCGACCACGACGAGCACATGCGCCCCGACACCACCCTCGAGGGCCTCGGCAAGCTCGCTCCGTCGTTCGCGACGATCGGTGAGATGGGCGGCTTCGACGCCGTCGCGATGCAGAAGTACCACTTCGTCGAGAAGATCAACCACGTCCACCACGGTGGCAACAGCTCCGGCATCGTCGACGGTGCCGCGCTGGTGCTCGTCGGTTCCGAGCAGGCCGGCAAGGACCTGGGCCTGACCCCGCGTGCCCGCGTCGTCGCGACCGCCACCTCCGGTGCCGACTCGACGATCATGCTCACCGGCCCCACCCCGGCCGCGCACAAGGTTCTCGCCGCGGCGGGCCTGACGGTCGACGACATCGACCTGTTCGAGATCAACGAGGCCTTCGCCTCCGTCGTCCTGAAGTTCCAGAAGGATCTGAACATCCCGGACGAGAAGCTCAACGTCAACGGCGGCGCCATCGCGATGGGCCACCCGCTCGGCGCCACGGGCGCCATGATCACCGGCACGATGGTCGACGAGCTCGAGCGTCGCGGAGCCAAGCGCGCCCTCGTCACCCTGTGCATCGGTGGCGGTATGGGTGTGGCCACCATCATCGAGCGCGTCTGACACCGGAAGGAATCTGAAAAACAGTGAGCGACAACATGATTTCCTGGGATAAGGACGCCGACGGCATCGTCGTGCTGACCCTCGACGACCCCAACCAGGGCGCGAACACGATGAACGCGCTCTACAAGTCCTCGATGAAGGCGACCGTGGATCGTCTCGTCGCCGAGAAGGATTCGATCACCGGTGTCGTGATCACCTCCGCGAAGAAGACCTTCTTCGCCGGCGGCGACCTGCGCAACCTCATCGCCATCGGACCCGACGACGCGCAGGCGACGTTCGACGAGGTGCAGGACATCAAGGCGGACCTGCGTCGCCTCGAGACCCTCGGCAAGCCCGTCGTCGCCGCGATCAACGGTGCCGCGCTCGGTGGCGGCCTCGAGATCGCCCTCGCGACCCACCACCGCATCGCCGCCGACGTCAAGGGCGTGCAGATCGGTCTGCCCGAGGCGAGCCTCGGCCTGCTGCCCGGTGGCGGTGGCGTCACCCGCACCGTCCGCCTGCTCGGCATCCAGACCGCCCTGCTCTCGGTTCTGTTGCAGGGCAACAAGTACAACGCGGTCAAGGCCAAGGAGCTCGGCCTGATCGACGAGGTCGTCGGCAGCATCGAGGAACTCGTCCCGGCCGCGAAGGCGTGGATCAAGGCCAACCCCGAGGGCGGCGTGCAGCCGTGGGATGTCAAGGGCTACAAGATCCCCGGTGGCACCCCGTCGTCGCCGGCCTTCGCCGCGAACCTCCCTGCGTTCCCTGCGAACCTGCGCAAGCAGCTCAAGGGGTGCTCCGATGCCGGCTCCGCGCGCCATCATGGCCGCGGCGGTCGAGGGCTCGCAGGTCGACTTCGACAACGCGTCGACCATCGAGTCCCGCTACTTCGTGGAGCTGGCCACGGGCCAGGTCGCGAAGAACATGATCCAGGCGTTCTTCTTCGACATGCAGGCCATCAACTCGGGCGCCTCGCGTCCGAAGGACGTGCCCAAGCGTGAGATCAAGAAGGTCGGCGTGCTCGGCGCGGGCATGATGGGCGCCGGCATCGCGTACGTCTCCGCCAAGGCCGGTTTCGAGGTCGTCCTCAAGGACGTCACCCTCGAGGCCGCCGAGCGTGGCAAGAGCTACTCGGAGAAGATCGAGGCCAAGGCCCTCTCGCGTGGCAAGACCACCGAGGAGAAGTCGAAGGCTCTGCTCGATCGCATCAAGCCGACCGCCGATGTCGCCGACTTCGCGGGCGTCGACTTCGTCATCGAGGCCGTCTTCGAGAGCACCGAGCTCAAGCACAAGGTGTTCCAGGAGATCGAGGACATCGTCGATCCCGACGCGCTGCTCGGCTCGAACACCTCGACGCTGCCGATCACGGGTCTCGCGACCGGTGTGAAGCGCCCCGAGGACTTCATCGGCATCCACTTCTTCTCCCCGGTCGACAAGATGCCGCTGGTCGAGATCATCAAGGGCGAGAAGACCTCCGACGAGGCGCTGGCCCGCGTGTTCGACTACACGCTCGCGATCCGCAAGACCCCGATCGTCGTGAACGACAGCCGCGGCTTCTTCACCTCGCGGGTGATCGGCACGTTCGTGAACGAGGCCATCGCGATGCTCGGCGAGGGCATCGAGCCCGCGACGATCGAGCAGGCCGGCTCGCAGGCCGGTTATCCGGCTCCGCCGCTGCAGCTGACCGACGAGCTGAACATGAAGCTCATGCAGAAGATCGCGAAGGAGACGGCCGAGGCCGCGGCCAAGGGCGACACCAAGATGGGCGCCACCCGTCACCCCGCGCTCGACGTCGTCGACTGGATGGTCGAGCAGGGTCGTCCGGGACGCCTCGAGAAGGCCGGCTTCTACGAGTACGACGAGACCGGCAAGCGTCTCGGCATCTGGCAGGGTCTGCGTGACCACTACCAGACCGAGGCGACGCTCGACGTGCCGCTGCAGGACCTGATCGACCGCATGCTGTTCGCCGAGGCGATCGAGACCCAGAAGTGCTTCGACGAGGGCGTTCTGGAGACGACCGCCGACGCCAACATCGGTTCGATCCTCGGCATCGGCTTCCCGGCCTGGACCGGTGGTGTCGCGCAGTTCATCGTCGGCTACCCGGGTGGCAAGGAAGGCTTCGTCAAGCGGGCCGAGGAACTCGCCGCCAAGTACGGCGAGCGCTT
>NZ_JADZGH010000259.1:90334-96486 GCF_015865005.1 Rhodococcus sp. CX | reverse complement strand
CGGTCATCATCGACCGCATGGGGGACGATTTCGGAAAAAGCAACGTACAGAGGCTGTTCGACGACCGCACCGGTCTGGTCACCCAGGCCGAGCTGACGGAGGCGGGTATCGGCAGGGGAGCGGTCCGGCACCTGCTCGACACCGGGCGATGGCAACGGGTGCTGCAGGGTGTCTACGCGGTCAGCAGCGGACCGCTCACCCGGACGATGGTGCTCGAAGCTGCGCTGTTGTACGGAGGTGGTCCGGCGATGCTCAGTCATCGCACGGCGGCGGAGGTGTGGGGCATGCTGCCCGTCGACGACACCGCACCCGTCCACATCACGGTCCCGGTCGGCAGATCCGCACTGCCACAACGCGCAACCGTCCGGGCAGCCGGGCCGAAGGCGAAACTGCCGGTGTCGAAACCGTCCGCCTCGCTGCATCCCGGGGTCGTCGTGCACCGGTCCCGCGCGCACGCCTACATCGGTGTCGACGCACGGTTGCCGCGCACGACGAAGGTCGACACGGCACTGGATCTGGCGACGGCGCAAGCATCTCCGCGGGAGGCGTACATGTCGCTGATCTCCACGGTCACGAACGCCGGGCTGCGACTGCACGATGTGCGCCGGCGGATCGAGGAACGGCCACCGTACCGCTACCGCGGTCCGATCACCGAGGCCCTGACGTTGCTGGCGGACGGTGTGCAGTCCGTCCTCGAATATCACTACGCGATCGACGTCGAGCGGGCGCACGCACTGCCCGTCGCGACCCGGCAGGCCCCGACGGTCGTCGACGGCCGGACGTTGTACGAGGACTGCACCTACGACGCCGCCGGATGCCCGCTCACGGTTCGGCTGGACGGCCGGTGGGCGCATTCGATGGTCGAGGTCGCATTCCGGGACCGGCGTCGCGACAACGCCGCCGAACTGGCCGGACGGGCGCGGCTGGTCTTCGGCTATCAGGAGGTCGCGTCGGCGCCGTGCGAGGTCGCGCGGGAGGTCGAAGCGGTGCTGACCAGGCTGGGGTGGGTGCGCGACGCTCCCGGCCCCTGCGAGTGTCGTGCGTGGTTTCGGTAGTGGGTGCTACCGAAACCACGCACGGGCGGCGGAGCCGCCTACGGCTTCCACCAGGGACGCAGCGGGGTCAGGGGCCGCTGGTCGGCGCCGAGCTTGACCGCCAGAACATGGTGCAGCTGAACGATATTGCGCTCGAATCCGAGCCGGGATCCGGCCATGTACAGGCCCCATACGCGGGCCGTGCCCTCACCGACCTCGGCGACGCACGCATCCCAGTTGGCCTCGAGGTACTCGCACCAGCCCTTGAGCGTCAGGGCGTAGTGCTGACGCAGGTTCTCCTCGTGGAGCACCTCGAAGCCGACGTCCTGCGCCTCGGTGATGATCCGGCCGGAACCGGTCAGCTCGCCGTCGGGGAAGACGTAGCGGTCGATGAACCCGCCGGCCTTCACCTTCCCGTTGTTGCGGGGACGGGTGATGCAGTGGTTGAGGAGCAGGCCACCCTCGCGGAGTTTGCTGTGCAGCAACCCGAAGTACGCAGGGTAGTTGCTGACGCCGATGTGCTCGGTCAACCCGATCGAGGAGATGGCGTCGAAGCCGGTCTCGGGTACGTCCCGGTAGTCGGAGAACCGCACCTCGGCCAGATCGCTCAGTCCCTCCGCGGCGATCGCCTTCTGCGCCCACTCCGCCTGCTCGCGCGACAGCGTCGCGCCGATCGCCTTGACGCCGCGGCGCGCCGCGTACCGGACCATTCCGCCCCAGCCGCAACCGATGTCGAGCAGGCGGTCGCCGGGCTTCAGGTTCAGCTTCTCGAAGACGATCCGGTACTTGTTCTCCTGCGCCTCCTCGAGCGTCTGGTCCTCGGACTCGAACAGGGCGCACGTGTAGGTCATGGACGGGCCGAGCACCATTTCGTAGAACTCGTTCGACACGTCGTAGTGGTGGTGGATGACCTCGGCGTCGCGGCTGCGGGAATGCCTCAGGCCCTCCGCGATCCGGCGCCAGCGCGGCAGGTGTTCCTGCGGCGGCGGGGCGATCGGCCGCAGCAGGTCACGACCCAGCGACCGTGCGATCTGGGCGAGGACCAGCGCCGGCGGGCGTTCGAAGTGCAGGTCGCCCAGCGATTTCAGCAGTTCGTAGGGGTTGCCGGGATGCACCCCTTCGGGTTCGAGATCGCCGGCGACGTAGGCGCGGGCCATCCCGAGGTCGCCGGGGGCGGTCGCGATGTAGGTGGCACCGCGCGGGGACTTCAGGGCCAGGCCGAACGGGGAGTCCTCCGGTCCGGCGGCGGACCCGTCGTACGCGGTGAATCGCAGCGGCATGTCGCCGCCGGTCACGATCTCGACGATCTCCGCCAGATTCAGCTTGTCGTCGTGTCCACCCGCTCTGCGGGTTGTCGGCGCCGATTTGAATGTGGTCACTTTCGATGCACCGCCTTCGCGAAGAGGTCCAGCAGACGGGACCTGGGGTCGTACTTCTGTTTCAGCGCCGGGTATTCGCCCCCGCCGTAGTAGAGCTTTTCGAATTCTTCCCGCGAATAGTAGGAATCCGAGTACAGCGACTTGTGGCCGTCGAGTTCGGCGACCTTCCGCTCGATCGTCCGGTTTGCGGCTCCTTCGATGTTGCCGGGGACGACCGGAACCGACGACCAGAATCCGACGTTCACGTAGGTGCGCTTCGGCTCGAGCGGGTACATCGGCCACGGCCGCTGCGCGTCGAACGACAACGCATCGGACGGGGCGCTGCGATCACGCAACCGCAGCGGGCACAGCCACACCGGTTCGATCGGGATCTCGGCGAGGAACCACCGCATGAACTCTGCGGTGCGCTCGATGGGCACCTCGACGTCCTGGACGACGCGCTCGCGGGGCGGGTTCCCCTTGCGGGCCTCGATCCGGTCGGCGATGCCGTACTTGTGGTCGAGTGCGATGAGCTTCCAGTAGAAGCTGCTGCGCAGCAGACTCTTCGGCCACCAGCGCCGGATCCGCGGGTTCTGGGCGCCGAATGCGCGTGAGCACCAGAACCAGTCGGTGTCCCACCGCCACAGGTAGTCGCGGATCGTGAGGCGGTCGGTCTTGGGATGGTTGACCGAAGCGTGCTGGATCGAGCGGTAGTAGATGTGTTCGCCGGTGTAGTCGCTGACCGGACCCGGCTCGTCGGTCTGTGTACCGAGAGTCAGGTAGCTCTCGGTCGCCGAGAACACGGTGCCGTCGAGATAGTCGACCGGCACGCCCGCATGGCTGCGTTCGTTGACGATGCGGTCCAGTGCGGCCTGCAGCGCGCCGAGCGAATCGAACCGCAGGTGCCGCAGCGCAACATAGGGTTTCACCGGCTCGAGTTCGATGCGCAGCCTCGTTGCGTAGCCGAGCGAACCGTAGGAGTTGGGAAAGCCCCGGAACAGGTCGGCGTGCTCGTTGTCCGGGGTGGCGGTGACGATCTCACCGGCACCGGTGAGGATGTCCATCTCCAGGACCGACTCGTGCGGAAGGCCGTTGCGGAACGACGTGGACTCGATCCCGAGCCCGGTGACGGCACCGCCGAGCGTGATGGTCTTGAGCTGCGGCACCACGAGCGGCACAAGACCGTAGGGGAGCGTGGCGTCCACGAGGTCCTCGTAGGTGCACATTCCCGCCACATCGGCGGTGCGCGCCTTCGGATCCACGGAGATCACCCCGCCGAGACCGGAGACGTCCAGGCCGGGTGCGGAAATCTTTGCGCGGGCGCGGAACAGATTCGAGGTCTTCTTCGCGAGCCGAACCGGTGCGTCGCCGGGGATGTTGCGGTAGGAACGAAGCAGGCGGTCCACGCCTTCACGGTGCGCCGGCACACCGGTCGGAACGATCTGACGTGGCGTACTCGGCATTCGGCTCCCCCTGCGGGCTCGGCGTCTGCGGGCGCAATCCACAATAGACCGGAGTGTCGAGTACGTCCGGTTACCGCGCGGACTCGACGAGTTGCCGGTCGGTGCGACCGCAGACGGCCGAGATACGACACCAGGAGGACCCCCATGGCGCAGGTCAGCGCAAGCAGTTCGATTCAGCTCGCGGCGGCTCCCGAGCGGGTGCTCGCGGCCCTCGCGGACTACGAGACGGTGCGACCGCGCATCCTTTCCGACCACTACACCGACTACCGGGTCGTCTCGGGCGGCCAGGGCACCGGAACCGTCGCGCGGTGGAAGCTGCACGCCACCGAGAAGCGCGTCCGCGACATCGAGGCGAAGGTGTCGGTGTCGGGCAGCACGATCACCGAAGAGGACGCGAATTCGACGCTGGTCACCACGTGGAGCGTGGTGCCGAACGGCACCGGGTCGACCGTCGTGACGCTGACCCAGTGGAAGGGTGGGAGCGGCATCGGCGGCTTCTTCGAACGCATCTTCGCGCCGCTCGGGCTGCGCAAGATCCAGCAGCAGGTGCTCGAGAACCTTCGTCGCGAAGTCGACTGACAGCAGGGTTCGACGGGGGTCGGTCGTCACCCGAGGAACGCCGCGATCCCCGCGACGACCGCACCGGCCAGCTGAGCGCGGCCCGCGGGATCGGCCATGCGCGCGGCGTCGCCGGGGTTGCGCATGTTGCCCACCTCGACGAGCACGGACGGGCGCTGCGACAGGTTCAGGCCGGCCAGGTCCTCGCGGCCGAGCAGCCCGTCGGCGCCCAGATAGGTCGACGGCGTGGCTCCTGCGGCGAGCAGTGCGTCGCGGATCGAGGTCGCCAGCGCGACGGACGGCCCGGCCTGTACCTCGTTGAGCGGCGGCGCCGAGTAGTTCACGTGGAAGCCGTGGGCGTCGGCGGCGGCGCCGTCGGCGTGCAGGCTGACTGCGGCGTCCACCCCGGCCTCGTTCGCTTCGATCGCACGCCGGTCGACGCAGCTGCCGACCGAGCTGTCGTCGGACCGGCTCAGCAGCACCCGGGCTCCGAGCGCGACGAGGTCGTCGCGGACCAGCTGCGCGAGCTGCCAGTTGAAGGTGTGCTCGGGATATCCGTCGTCGGTGGCGGTCCCGGTGGTCTGGCAGTCCTTGGTGCCGCCGCGTCCCGTGGGGACCTGGGTGGTGAGGGTGCCGTCGTTCGCGCCGCTGTGCCCCGGGTCGAGATAGACGGTGCGGCCGGCGAGCGGGCCGCTTCCCGGTTGCGCCGGCGCCGGGCCGCCCCCGGCAACCAGCACCGCAGCAACAGCAACTGGGACGATCCATCCCGACCACCGGCGCGCACGCATTCCGTCACGGTACCGGCGAGCGACTACGCTGGCGGTGGAAACTTGCTGAAAGGACGTGCTCGTGCAGCCCGGTGGAATGCCCGATATGCAACAGCTCCTCGCCCAGGCCCAGCAGATGCAGCAGCAGCTGATGTCCGCGCAGGCCGAGATGGCCGAGGCGGAGGTGACCGGTCAGGCCGGTGGCGGCCTGGTGACCGCGACCGTCAAGGGCACCGGTGAGGTCGTGGCCGTGCACATCGACCCGAAGGTCGTCGACCCGGAAGACGTCGAGACGCTGCAGGATCTGGTGGTCGGTGCGATCGCCGACGCGTCCGCGAAGGCACAGGAAATCGCCGCGGAGAAGCTGGGCCCGCTGGCCGGCGGTCTCGGGGGCGGTATCCCGGGCCTGCCCGGGTTCTAGAGGACCGGCGTGTACGAGGGACCCGTCCAGGACCTGATCGACGAACTCGGGAAACTGCCGGGCGTCGGACCGAAGAGCGCCCAGCGCATCGCGTTCCACCTGCTGTCGGTGGAGCCGCCGGAGATCGACCGGTTGCAGGCGGCCCTGCAGAGAGTGCGCGACGGCGTGCGCTTCTGCGAGGTGTGCGGCACCGTGTCCGATCACGAACGGTGCCGGATCTGCGCGGACCCGCGGCGCGACCGCACCCAGATCTGCGTGGTCGAAGAACCCAAGGACGTGCAGGCCATCGAACGCACCCGGGAGTTCCGCGGCCGCTACCACGTACTGGGCGGTGCGCTCGATCCGCTCAACGGGATCGGCCCCGACCAGCTGCGCATCCGCGAGTTGCTGACCCGCATCGGCAACCAGGAGGACGGCGTCGACGTCACCGAGGTCATCATCGCGACGGACCCGAACACCGAGGGGGAGGCGACGGCGACGTATCTGGTGCGGATGCTGCGCGACTTCCCGGGCCTGACCGTCACCCGGCTCGCGTCGGGTCTGCCGATGGG
>NZ_JADZGH010000259.1:81150-90324 GCF_015865005.1 Rhodococcus sp. CX | reverse complement strand
GGTCGCCGGACGCTGTAGCCGTGTCGGTGCCCAGGGAGACGGCGCCGACGGAAGCGGGAGCGCCGGAAGCGGGAGCGCCGGAACACCGCCGCCGCCGGACCGCCGAGGAGACTCGGAAGCTGATCGTCGACGCGGCCGGTGTCGCGTTCGCGACCCGGCCGTACCGCGAGATCACGCTCAAGGACATCGCCGAGGATGCCGGGGTCAGCGCCTCGCTGATCATCAAGTACTTCGGCTCCAAGGAGCAGTTGTTCGAGGAACTGATCGATTTCCACAGCGGCGCCGAAACACTGTTCGACGCGCCCGTGGAACGACTCGGCGAGCACATGGTGTCGTTGCTCGCGCGACCGAGCGAGCCCTATCGTCCGCTGTCGATGAACATCCTGTTCATGAGCGGGACCAGCGAGGAGAGCAACCGCACCCTGCGGGAGAACTACTCGACGCAGATGATCGACGCGCTCGCCGCGCGTCTGCCCGGCCCGGACGCGCGGCTGCGGGCGGAGCTGGCGATGTCGATGGTGATGGGACTGGCGATCATGCGGCGCCGGATGATGCGAGAGCTCGCGACCGGGACGGTCGACGACGTGCTGCCGTTGTACGCGCCTCTGGTGCAGAAACTGCTCGACGGCGAGTGAAAAAGCTCTCACACCTTGTGAGGTAAATGACCGTTCACCTACAGTGGTGAACAATTATTTACTACAGGCAAGGAGTTTCTGATGACTCAGGCATCGGTTCTCCCCTTGCGCATCCGCTTCCCGCGCACAGACCGGTTGTCCTCACCAGTAGTCGCACCTTCCCGCACGACCGCCCCCGACGGCGGCTCGTCGCGTTTCGTCTTCCCGATTCTCGCCGTCGGCGCGGTGTTCCAGGCCATCATGCAGACGGTCATGGTTCCGCTGTTGCCGAGCATGCCGGCCCTCACCGGTGCCGGCGCCACCGCCGCGTCCTGGCTGCTGACCACGACACTGCTGGTCGGCGCCATCATGACTCCCATCTTCGGTCGCCTCGCCGACATGATCGGCAAGAAGCGGATGCTCGTCACCGCCTTCGCACTCATGACGCTGGGCTCCCTGATCTGCGCGCTGACCTCGCAGATCGGCCTGCTCATCCTGGCCCGCGGGCTGCAGGGAGCCGGTGCCGCGGTGCTGCCCATCGGCATGTCGATCCTCCGGGACGAACTGCCCCGGGAGCGCGTCGACCGTGCCGTCGCCGTGCTCAGCGCCACCCTCGGTATCGGTACCGCCGTCGGTATCCCGTTCGCCGCGACCATCGTGGAGTACGCCGACTGGCACGTGCTCTTCTGGGTCACCACTGCGATCGGCGCCGGTGTGCTCGCCGCGGCAGTGATCTTCATCCGCGAATCCCGAACCCGCACCGGCGGCCGCTTCGACGCCGTCGGCGCCGTCGGTCTCACCGGGGCCCTGGTGTGCCTGCTGGTGCCGATCACCCAGGGCAGCACGTGGGGGTGGACCAGTCCCGCGGTGCTGACGATGTTCGCGACCGCGATCGTGCTCTTCCTGCTGTGGGGTATGCAGCAGCTGCGCAACGGAAACCCCCTCGTCGACCTGCGTGTCTCCGCGAAGCGGGCGGTCCTGGTCCCGCACCTGACGGCGCTCGTCGTCGGTTTCGCGTTCTACGGCAACACGCTCATCACCACTCAGCTGCTGCAGGCCTCGCCCGAACAGGGAGCCGGCTACGGGCTGACGATCCTGCAGGCCGCGCTGTGCCAGCTGCCCGCGAGTTTCGCGATGATGATCTTCGCGCTCGTCGCGGCGCGCGTCGCGGACCGGTTCGGCGCACGCGCCGCGATGTTCGGTGGTGCGCTGTTCCTCATCGCGGGGTATGCCGTCCATGCCGTGCCGGACAAGCCGGTCTGGACGGTCGTCGCCGCGGTGTTCGTCGCCGCGGTCGGCACCACCTTCGTCTACTGCACGCTGCCGCTGCTCATCCTCGGTGCGGTCCCGGCCACGCAGAATGCCGCCGCCAACGGCGTGAACGTGCTGCTGCGCACCGTCGGCAGCACCGTGTGCAGCGCGACGGTCGCCTCGATCCTCGCTGCGTACACCCTGGCCGGCGGGATCTCGGGCACCGGATTCACGCTCGCCTACCTCGCGTGCGGGGCATGCGCGGTGATCGTGTTCGCCGCCGCCTTCGCGCTGCCGGCACGCGGGCGTCGCAGCTGCATCGCCTGATCACAGCGAACAACCACTCGGCCCCCCGTTCCCCCGTCCGATTCGATCGAACCGGCGGAGGAACGGGGGCCGAGTGGATTCGGGATCCGGCCGGATCAGTGGTGTCCGACGCCCAGATCGCGCGGCCGGTAACCGACCGGATAGCCCGGATACGTGCGGTTCTGCGGGTTCTTCGCCGACACCGACGCCCGGCGCTTCGGCAGCAGGCGCACCAGTGCCGACCGCGCACGCAGTGCCGACTCGGCGATCGCCCGCGACCGCGGCGATCCCTGCTCGAATCCGAACGCCGTCGCCATCTGCTCGTCGATCAGCGCATACACCGCCGACGCGACGACCGGCCGGAGCACCGACGGGTACCACGACTCGAACAGCCGCAGCGTGTACGTGCCGATCTTGTTGTTGGAGTCGCTGTAGACGAACTTCGTCCGCTCGTACTCCGTCTTGAAACGGTGGAACTCCTGGAAGGACTCCGGGATGTCCTTGATGCCCATCCGGATCCCGACCTGGCGGTAGAAGTGGAACGAGGCGAGGCGCTCGTTCGGATGCAGCCGCCGCCAGCCGTACCGGTCGATCCAGTCCAACGGGTCGTAGATGAACGTCGACAGGACATACAGCATGTCGTCGTTGTCGATCGTGTACATCCCGTGCATCCGGTTGATGTTGCGCAGCGACTCGCGGCCCCGATCGGAGTCGTAGCCGTGCTCGATCAGCTCGGCCATCAGCAGCGACGTGTCGTCGTACCGCTTCTGCGGTCGCTTCTCGAACTCCCCGGTGCGCGCCAGCAAGTCGGAGATCGTCGGCACGCAGTAGGTGCGGAACAGAGCGAACTCGAGCGAGCGCTGGTAGTCCCACGGGAACTCGTAGCCCGCCGTGATGCGCATGATGTCCTGATGGTGGGTGACGGGGTCGAGACCCTCGATCACCCTCAGCCACCCGAGGCGCCCGCGCTTCGGATGCGGATCACGATCGGGCGCAGGGAACGAACCCGCCTTCTCGATGCGGGCCGCGGGCACCGCCGCGACCGCGGGCTTGCGGGTGCGGCGGGTGGACGGACGTGTCGTGGTCACGCGATCACCGACCGTGCATGTACTTGAGCATGGCGGCGGAGATCTTCATGTCCCGCTCGGACCGCTCGAGCGACATCAGGTTCAGAGGAGCCTTGAACTTCTCGACCGTGACGGCCTTCGGGCGGCTGAACTCGCGCAGGCCGTCGGCACCGTGGATACGGCCGAAACCGGACTCGCCGATGCCACCGAACGGCAGCGACGGGATGCCCGCGAAACCGAGGACCGAGTTCACCGACACCATGCCGTTGTTCAGGCGTTCGGCGATCGCGCGACCCCGCGACTTGCTCTTGGTGAAGATCGACGCGCCGAGACCGTAGCTGGTGCCGTTCGCGCGCTCCACGGCCTCGTCGAGGTCGCGCACCTTGTTGACGACGACGGTCGGGCCGAACGTCTCCTCACACACCGCGCTGGACGTCTCCGGCACGTTCGTGAGGATCACCGGCTCGACGTACCGCTCCTTGACGGACTCGGGGCCGCCGACGACGGCGGTGCCGCCCTTGGCGAGGGCGTCCTCGACGTGGCTGCGCACGACGTCGATCTGGCGCGGCAGGGTCATCGGGCCGTAGGTGGAATCGTCCGTGCCGCCGGGGACGGCCCGCTCGACGGCCGCGACGAACTTGTCCAGGAACTGCTGGTAGACCGACTCGACGACGTAGACGCGCTCGACGCCGGCGCAGGTCTGGCCGGCGTTGCCGAAGGCACCGAACGCGGCGAACTGCACGGCCTTGTCCAGGTCGGCGTCCGCGGCGACGATCATCGCGTCCTTGCCGCCGCACTCGGCGACGAGCGGGGTGAGGGTTTCGGCGCACACTGCCATGACCTTGCGGGCGGTCGGGCCGGAACCGGTGAACGCGATCTTGTCCACGCCGGAGCGGGCGAGTGCCGCGCCCGTCTCACCGAGACCGGTGATCACCTGGAAGACCGGCTGGGTCGGGGCGATCGAGTTCCACTTGGTCTCGAGCCACTTGCCGACGCCGGGCGTGAGTTCGCTGGGCTTGAACACGATGGCGTTGCCGGCGGCGAGGGCGTACGAGATCGAACCCATCGGGGTGTACACCGGGTAGTTCCACGGCCCGATGACGCCGACGACGCCGAGCGCCTTGTATTCGAGCGTCGCCGCCTGGTTGAAGCTCGCGAGGCCGGACGGCACCTTGCGCGCCTTGAGAACCTTCTTCGCGTTCTTCGCCGCCCAGTCGAGATGCTCGATGGCGAGCATCACTTCGAGAAACGCGTCGCCGTGCGGCTTTCCGGTCTCGGCAGAGACGACGCTCGCGAGCGAGTCGGCGTCCACCGCGATGGCCTTCTTGAATTCGAGCAGCCAGTCGCGGCGGCCGCGGAAGCCCTGAGCGTCCCACCAGCGGGCGGCGGTCCGAGCGCGTTCGACCGCGCCGGCGACGTCTGCGGTGGTGGCGATCGGATATTCGGCGAGCACATTGCCGTTGCGCGGATCGAGGCTGGCGAACGTAGTGGCCGCCTCTCCTGTCGTCTCGGTGGGGGTCAGTTCCTGGGTCATTGGCGCCGCTTCCTTGGCCGAGCGCATCACATATATTTGATGCGATTCCTGGTAATGCGTTTCACACTAGGCTGCGCGTCCCGCGTCGACAACCCCTCGTGGGCAGGTGTGGCCGTATTCGCCCGATCCGGGAGCGCGAAAAGGCGAAATGACAACCGGCTACGCCCTATTCGCCTGTTGCCCGCGATCGGATCGTTGCGCGAGAGAAGGATGAGGAGAGGCGATGGCTGCACCCACACGCACGTCCCGCGGCACGGGATCGGCGCGACGGCCGCAACTGTCCGACGAGGTCGCGGCGCATCTGCGCGGGTCGATCATGTCCGGTGAACTCCGTCCCGGCGACTTCGTCCGGCTCGACGAAACCGCCTCCGACCTGGGCGTCAGCGTCACGCCCGTGCGCGAGGCGCTGCTGACGCTGCGGGGGGAGGGGATGGTGGAGTCGGTCCCCAACCGCGGGTACGTCGTCGCACCGTTCGGGTCCGGCGACGTCGCCGACGTCTTCTGGTTGCAGGGGCGCATCGCGGTGGAGCTGGCTCTCCGCGTCGTCGATCGTGCGAAGGAGGCCGATCTCGATCGCCTGGACGAGCTCAATCAGGCTCTGGCTGCGGCGGTTTCGTCGTCCCGGGGTGGGGATCCGGACGTCGAGCGAATCGCGGATGCCGAGTTCGTCTTCCATCGGGAACTCAACCGCCTCGCGCACAGTCCGAAGCTGGCCTGGTTCCTCGGCAGCGCCGCCCGCAACACCCCGTACCGCCTCTACGCAGGGGATATCGGGTGGGGCGAGCGGGCCGTCGAATCGCATCGGCGCCTGATCGCCGCTCTGCGTACCCGCGACCGCGACGCCGTGCGAGGCGAAACCCTGTCCCTGTTCGACGACGCCGCGAAGCGCCTCGTGACGCATCTCGAGCGCGTCGGTTTCGGGTCCGCGGAGTAGGGCCGTTCGACCCCTTGTGAAATCTGCACACACCTGTGCACAATATTGGGTGACCGTGTAGCACTCGGAATTTCGCTGAGAAGAGGACGAACCGATGGGGACCCGTACGGAAGAGCGTGTCGAAACGTCCGCGCCGGAAACGCCGGCGGCGGTGCCGCCGATCCCGCCCGGCTCGGTGAACCTGAACGACTTCGTCGGTGAGTCCATGCTGCTCCTCGGCGCCGGCGCCACCGTGCTGCTGCAGCTCGCCGAGCGTGGGGTCGGGTACGGCGTCGCCGACCACAGCACGACCCTGCAGCGGCCGCTCGACCGTCTGCGCACCACGATGACCTACGTCTACGCCGTCACCCTCGGCACCGAGGAGGAGAAGAAGGCGATCGTCCGGCTGGTCAACAAGGCCCACGTGCCGGTGCGCTCGGAGACCTACAGCGCATTCGATCCCGAGCTGCAGTTGTGGGTCGCGGCAACGCTGTACCGCAACGGTCTGAACATGTACGAGCGCTTCTTCGGGAAGCTGTCCGACGCCGACGCCGAGCGCATCTACCGGCAGTCCGCGGTCTACGGCACCGCGCTGCAGGTCAAGGAAGAGATGTGGCCGGCGACCCGGGCCGAGTTCGACGCCTACTGGGACGAGAAGATCTCAACCCTCCAGGTCGACGACAAGGTCCGCGCGTACACCCGCGTGCTGCTCAGCGGCGGCGACTCGCCGTTGCCGGTGCGCCTCGCCATGCCGCTGCAGCGGTTCCTCACGATCGGCCTTCTGCCGCAGCGTATCCGGGACGAGTTCGCGCTCCCGTGGAGTCCCCGCGACCAGCGCCGCTTCGACCGTCTCATGGCCACGATCGGAGCCGTCTACGTCAAGGTGCCCCGTCCGATCCGGCAGCTGTCGGCGACCTACTACCTGCGCGACATGCGCCGCCGCTTCGCCGCCGACAAGCACATCATCTGATCGTCGGACGTTGCGCTCGCCTCGGCGAGGTCCCGCGCACTACCGGGTAACGGGAGTCGACATCCGGTCCGGCCGGATGTCGGCCCCCACCAACGGGTTTCAGAGAGCGACGTCGCGCTCGAGGCCGAACCAGTAGTGCTCGCCGTTGTCGAAGACCAGCCGGCCCTTGCCGTTCATCACGCCGATCAGCGTGTCGTCGTCGACCTTCTTGAAGTGGTCGAAGATCGGCATGCCGTCGTACACCATGGTCGCGGTGACCTCACCGCGGAACCGCACCTCCCACAGCGACGCGCCGCCGCGACCGGTGGCCTTGTCGGAGAAGAGGTTTCCGTCTTCGTCGTAGCACAGCAACGGCTGGGCGCTCTCGGCGGAGGCGAACGACTTGCCGTACCAGCGTGCCGCGCCCAGCATCTGGTGCGTGTGGTGACCGGTGTCGAAACTGAATCCGCGCCACCGATATCCGACCAGATCGTCGATCGTGGCCGGTTCGAGTCGGTCCCACACCGCGTCGAGTTCACGCGGATCGATGCGATCCGTGCGGGCACGCAGGGCCGCGACGTCCTCCTGGACCGTCATCCCAAACTCCTTCACTGTTCGAATGTCAGTACCGCTTTGACGACTTCGCCCGCCTCGACCGCGGCGAGTGCGTCGCCGAACTTCTCGAACGGGAACGTCCGAACCAGCGCGTCCACCGGGAACCGGCCCTCGCGCCACCACCGGGCGAGTTGTGGCAGGAACACGTGCGGATCGCTGTCACCCTCGATGACCCCGGTCAGGGTGCGACCGCTGAGCAGGTGCGTCTGGTCGACGGTGATCGGGTTGCGTCCCGCGCGCAGGCCCAGCGTGGCGCACGTTCCGGGACTGGCCAGCGACGACAGCGCCTGCCGGATCACCGTCTCGGACCCGACCGACTCGACCGCGAAATCGGCTCCGCCTCCGGTCAGTTCGCGGATTCGTCGCGCCGTGTTCTCGTCCGGGGACAGGACGGTGGTCGCGCCCAGTTGCCCCGCGACGTCGTGCCGCCGCGGATTCGGATCGATTCCGACGATCGTGGTGCATCCGGCGATCTTCGCCGCCGCGATCGCGGCCATGCCGACCGCACCGAGCCCGAACACCGCGATCGACGAGCCGGGCTCGGGTCGCAGCGTGTTCAGTACCGTGCCGGCGCCGGTCTGCAGGCCGCAGCCGAGGGGCCCCGCGAGCGCCACCGGCACGTCGTCGGGCAGGCGCACGGCGTTGCGCGCGGTCGCGACCGCCAGCGACGAGAACGACGACTGCCCGAACCAGTTGCCGTGGACGGGTTCGCCCGCGGCGTCGTGCATCGTGGTGCTGCCGTCGGGTCGGCGGCCCCCGTAGTTGAGGGGTGCGAACCGGGTGCAGTAGGCGGGTCGACCGCGGCTGCAGTTGCGGCACGTACGACACGAGTCGAATCCGAGGACCACCGCGTCGCCGACCGCGAGTTCGGTGACCTCCGAGCCGATCTCGGCGACGATGCCGGCGCCTTCGTGCCCGAGCACCGCGGGCAGCGGCAGGGGAACACCACCGTCGGCGGCGGTGAGGTCGGTGTGACAGATGCCGACGCCCGCGATGCGCACGAGCACTTCGTCGGGGCGCAGGTCCGGGACGGTGACGGTTTCGAGGGCGGGGGCGCTGCCGTGCGCGCGCAGCACCGCCGCGGTCGCGGTGCGGGTCATGCGCCGGCCTGCCCGGTGTTGTCGCCGAGCAGGACGGCAAGCATCAACTGCTGCACGCGCTTCAGGTTCGACGGAGCCGGATCGAATCGCACGAGCCGGCCGCTGTCGAGGACCAGATTGAGGGCCGCGTGGACGAGGAAACGGCACTCGACCGCGGACAGTTCGGGCCGCACCTCACCGACCAGGCGGGCCCACTCGTCGACGTGCAGCCGCTGCACGTTGCGAAGGTCCGCGCGATGGGAGTCGGGCAGATTCCCGATCTCGGCGAAGTACACCGACATCAGCTCGCTGCGTTCGAACGCCAATCGCACGTAGACCTCGGTGAGCGCGTCGATCGCTTCGGACGGAGTCGTGGACTCGGCGAGCGCCGAACCGACGGCGACGGCCAGCCGGTCGGCGGCCCGGTGGAAGGCCGCGGCGAGCAGATCCGCCTTGCTGGCGAAGTGCCGGTAGACGCCGGAGGCGTTGATACCCGCGGCCGCACCGATCTCCTCGATGCTCACCTCGTGGTACCCGTGGGCATCGAACAGGAGGATCGCCTCGCGCAGGAGCACCTCACGCCGGTTGGCGACCGCGAGTCCCGGACCCCGCGTGGGCTCGTCCGTCTGCGGCTCGTCCGGCTCGAGTTCGGTGCCGATCACGGCATGGCACGCGCCGAGCAGCAGCTGCTCGAGCCGGCGGCTCGCGAGGGGAGCCCGATGGGCGGTGATGGAGCCGATGACGCTGAGCACCGCGCTGCTGAGCAGCACGTAGTCGGACCTGGCCAGGCCGGGCCGGACCCCGGCGATCGTCTCGCCGATGCGGCTGTTGATGTCCCGCATCATG
>NZ_JADZGH010000259.1:78603-81001 GCF_015865005.1 Rhodococcus sp. CX | reverse complement strand
TACCGCCGATCCCAGCGGTACAGACCGCCGGTGCGGCGGTTGTCGATGGAGGTGCGGATCGTCGCGAGCAGCTGCCGGTCGAGTTCGTCCTGCGGACCGAGTCCGGCGGCGTCGGAGTCCGGATCGGGCGCGGCCACGGCGGCCTGCAGAGCCTCGGTCAGTGCGGTCACCGCGTGCAGGAACAACGCGTACTTGTTGGGGAAGTGCCGATAGAGCGCGGGACCGGAGATGCCGACGGCCGCGGCGATCTCGTCGACGCTGACCCCGTGGTATCCGCGTTCGCTGAACGCCTCGGCCGCGACCGTGGCTATCTGCGCCTTCCGGTTCTTCGGGCGGCGCCGGGGTGCGGGCCGGTTGGAATCGTCGGCTGCGCGGGTGCGGCTCGGGCGACTCTCGACCTGTGCCTGTTCGGCCACAGGGCCTCCTCGCGTTCGGGGTCTCTGTCTCTAAGGTAACAATCCTACTCCACGCCCGACAGCATCAGGAAGCACCCGAACTTCGGGAAAACTGCAGTACACAACGTATTGACAAAGCGCGAGGTGAGAATCAAAGTTAATGACGATTCTCAGACTTAGTGACGGGCGGGCTGTGCGTCCCCGCCCTTCCGACGACATTGCGCGGATCCCGGGAGGACCTGTGAGAACCCGATTTACCGAGGCGTTCGGCGTCGAGCATCCGATCGTTCAGGGCGGCATGATGTGGGTCGGCCGCGCCGAACTCGTCGCCGCGGTGGCGAACGCGGGGGCGCTCGGATTCACCACCGCCCTCACCCAGCCCACACCCGAGGATCTGGTGCGCGAGATCGCACGGACCCGCGAACTCACAGACAAGCCGTTCGGCGTGAACCTGACGATCCTGCCGTCGATCACGCCGCCGCCCTACGCCGAATACCGGCAGGCGATCATCGAGTCGGGCGTCAAGATCGTCGAGACCGCCGGGTCGAACCCGGTGGACCACCTGCCGTTCTTCAAGGACGCCGGCATCAAGGTGATCCACAAGTGCACGAGCGTGCGCCACGCCGTCAAGGCCGAGCGGGTGGGTGTCGACGCGGTGAGCATCGACGGTTTCGAGTGCGCCGGCCACCCCGGTGAGGACGATGTGCCCGGCCTCGTGCTGATCCCCGCCGCGACCCGCAAGCTCCGGATTCCGGTGATCGCCTCCGGCGGTATCGCCGACGCCCGCGGTCTCGTCGCGGCACTCGCACTCGGCGCCGACGGCGTCAACATGGGGACCCGGTTCATGTGCACCGTCGAGTCGCCCGTCGCGCACGCGGTCAAGGAGCAGATCGTCGCGAACAGCGAACTCGACACGAAGCTGATCTTCCGCACCCTGCACAACACCGCACGGGTCGCGGCCAACGCGGTCAGCGCCGAGGTAGTCGAGATCGAGTCCCGCGGAGCCGAATTCAAGGACATCCAGCACCTGGTGGCGGGCGCCCGGGGTCGCAAGGTCTTCGAGGAAGGCGACATCGACGCCGGCATCTGGACCGCCGGGCAGTGCCAGGGCCTGATCGACGACATCCCCACCGTGGCTGAGCTCGTCGAGCGGATGGTCACGGAGGCGGAATCGATCATCGCAGGTCGCCTCACGAGCTTCCTCGATCCGGCGGCGGTGCAGGCATGACCGGCGGCGGTGAGGCGGCCGTGCAGGGCCTGCGGTCGGAGCTGATCGACAACGTTCTGTGGCTGACGATCGACCGGCCCAAGCGAATGAACGCGGTCGATCTCGCCACGATCGGCGCCCTGCGAGACACCGTCGACTCGGCGGGCGAGAATCCGGACGTCCGCACAATTGTCATCACGGGCGAGGGCACGGCGTTCTGCACCGGCGCGGATCTGGCTGCGGGAGCGGAGAACCCGTCCGATCCGGCGGTCACGATGGACACCGCGAACGCATTGATCCGCTCCATCGCCACCGTGCCGGTTCCGGTCATCGCGGCGGTCAACGGACCGGCCGCTGGATTCGGGGTGTCGATCGCCATCGCCGCAGACTTCACGTACGCCGCCGAGAGCGCGTACTTCTTCCTCTCCTTCGTCAACGTCGGCCTGATGGCGGACGGCGGGTCGAGCCTGCTCGTCCCGGCGGCGATCGGGCGGGCCCGTGCAGCCGAGATGGCGTTGCTCGGCAACCGGGTCTCCGCGGCGGACGCCGACCGGTTCGGTCTCGTGGGGAAGACCCTGCCGGACGATCAGCTCCTCGACCACGTCCGGACGGTCGCGGCACGGACCGCGGCGGGACCGCGACGCGCCTTGGCCCTGACCAAACAGGCGCTGAACGCAGCGACGCTCGGTGCGCTGGACGAGGCACTCGAACGGGAGAAGGCCGGCCAGACGGAGCTGCTGACGTCCGCGGACTTCTTCGAGGGTGCCACCGCGATGCTGCAGAAGCGACCCCCGCG